>JASFHE010000008.1:0-28208 GCA_050123415.1 Desulfobacteraceae bacterium
TATGCCGCGGCCTTTTGTCGTATCACCAGTTACCTGCAGACCATGGCAAATAATGGATACAATCCCCTGGTCGCAATCCAAATGGCCTTTTCAGGGCAAATCTATACTGATAAGGGTGAGTAGTTACCATTTAAAATAACTCCAAGTGTATGTTCAAATCGTGAGTGTGTTGTGGAGGGAAAAGTCAGGTATGCAAAACCTGTCTGCCTGATTTGTCTGAGTCTTTGTACCAGTGGAGTGTCAATAAAACATAATTCTGCGGGAGTCAGCTTTAATGTTCCCCATAGGCTGTCATGAACAACTTTAGATGAAGATAAGACAGGGCTGCCCGGCAAATAGGAAGATAGAAACTCATCTATTTCATTTTTCAGATGTTCTATATTATTTGTAATGTCAGTTTTAGAATCGGGTGAATCATGAGCTTGTGAATTCATAAGAGTTTTCTAATGAATGATTTGTGCAAATAACTCCGCCATTTCCTGTATCAATTCTAATTCTTCCGGATCAAAAAGACCTTTGGTGTATAAATCAAACGTTTTTTCAAGCTTGGGTTTTTTCTTGTAGTCAACGAAATCAGGATTGTCCGCTGATAAATGGCCGGACTGTTCGAGATTAAGGATATCTATATTCAGGTCTCTTGAAAAAGGGAAGTAACTGTCTTTTTCAAATAAATATCCTTTTAAAAACCTTTTATATTTTTCTTCAATTGATAAGTTGTATATTGCTGTATGCAACTCAGGTCTGGATGATGATATTGGTTTATCATCTGGTAAGTATCTGAATACCCCTTTAATAACATCAAAAGAAGTCCATTCGGGCTGGTCGTGTAGTGCCATTTTTATGTTCTCCTTTAGTATCATTTTTTATATCGGGTTTTCTGTAGAAAATCTTCAATTCTGCAAAATATAAATAATGGAAAATAAATTGTCAAATTAAACAATGAAATGCAGGAATCTCTTGTTATCAAGCTCTTAATACTTGAAAAGTATAAAACGTGAGGCAGACTGAGTATCTATTAATGCCATGATGACCTTTCAGTGTCAACATATTCCTGTGCATCAATATCATTCCAGATTTCTTTTAAAAAATAATAGAAAAAACATAAAGTCAATCAAGGTACAAGGCTGCTTTTACTCAACAGAATATCGAAAGGCCGGAAGCGGTGATGAAGGAATGTCAGGAATAATAAGGATAAAAAAAACATGAAACCTCAAAGAATTATTATGAGATTTCATGGTTAAATATTATTTATACAATTTTAATCCTGTTGCTGTACCTGCTGGTAATTGTCACATACTCCATCTCCGTCTTTATCTACAAAATTGGGCCCCTGAGCAGTGCCGTTGCCTCTGACATTATTTCTGCGAAATCCGCGGCCCCTGCCCATACGTGCTCCTGCATTGACACAGATGCCGTCTCCATCGTTATCTACAAAGTTTGCGCCCTGGGCAGTGCCGGCAAGCCCTTTACCATTGCCGCGGCCTCTGCCCATACGTGCTCCTGCATTGTCACAGATACCGTCTCCATCATTATCTACAAAGTTTGCTCCCTGGGCGGCGCCTGCGATCCCTTTGCCTTTACCGCCCTGCTGTGCATATGATAACGATCCGATTGCCAGAAAACAAATGGTTACTGCTATAATTGTTGCTATACGTTTCATAATATTTCTCCTTTATTGTTTACCTGTTAAAAATTTATGTTTTCCATTTCGGAATCCGGCGCCGGTTTCTTCAATGTCATCGTTGGCATTCAATAGGTAATACGCAGGCAGGTTAAATTTTCTTTCAAATTTTTTTAATTTTTTTAAAAATTTAATAAACAGGAGAAATTTTCCGGTTTGGCAGAAAAATAACATACTGGAATAAGGGCTGTTTTTTCTGGATTTTTATTTTTCCAGACACTTTCTTTAGTGTATTTCGTGTGGTTCGTGGTTAGAAAATCAGTAAGGCCATAAGAATCTTTCCCCATTGAAATGAATCAGATGGGATGGTGCTTCAGCCACCCATACCTCTGTTTCCCATGCTATTTCACCCAAGTATCTTGCCATAATTGAACGATTTGGGAAAGCTGTTACATAGACAAGACCAGGCTTTGCGTTTTTAAATAATTACCACGTATGTCCTTAAGCTTCTCGTCAATCTGTTCCTTTGTTGGCTCTCCTTGCTCCAATATCCATTCTCCCAATTCACTCAAGGTTTTCAGACTGGGATATTTTATTCTCATTAGGTCAGTTGCATTGACCTGTGTATGACCATTGAACAGCCTGAATCTTTCATCAACTGATGCACTGTTAAGATATCCGGCCAGGCCATATGCTAAAGCTTCAGGTAGACCTTTTTTGTTAATGTGGAATACATTCAAGTGGTTTTCCAAACCAATCATTTCATATTCCTGGAACACATCCGGGCGGACAACTCCTGCCATTACACGTCGTTTTTCTTCTTTAGATGAAAATCTTCGCACAACACAGTAAAAGCCATTAGGATAAAGCCATTTTTCTGTATCCTTGCTTCGTACAATTGCGTTTGGCTTTTTAAATTCGGATTTTGGCCACTCTAAAGCATATCCCATAAAATGTCCCGGATAACCCATCTCGCCTTCATCGGTCTGGCCTTTGGCCCTGATTCTCCTCCGACAATAACCCAGTGAATGTCCGTCAGGTTAATTTCTTCGAGGTCTTCGAGTAATGGCTCAATAGAAAGAAACCGAACATCGGTTTCCACTTTTCTCAATAAGTCTACTCTAGGTAGACCATGCTTTCTGTTTTCAACTGTTACACCCATCCAGGCATTTGACGGGATGCTTATATTCTGCATGAGATCCGCCATACGTTCTGCGCGCTTTGTTAATATCTGGAAAGTATGCCATGGCGCTTCTTCTATTATTTCAAAAACTTTTTTAATATATGAGACTGGTATCTTTTCATGAAAAAGATCACTCATGGAATTTACAAAATAAACAGTGGATTTTTTCCTTTGTAACGGCTCTTGCAGCCTGTGTGGCTGGAGAGTTAGCTTAAAACCATTTTCATACCCCTTCACTCCTATGGCCTTCAAACGTTTTGCCATTACTTCCGCATAACAATTTTCACATCCTGGAGATACTTTTGTGCAGCCGGTGGCTGGATTCCAGGTATGTTCTGTCCATTCTATAGTAGTTCTTGTACTCATAATCCTCAATATATTAACCACGAAACACACGAAAGTCACGAAAGTCACGAAAGTTATGAAAATAGACTGCCGCTTACGATCAAGCGACGGCGGAAGCCTTGGCAACGGCGGATGATTAGAGACATAGGTTTTCAGTTTTTCTATTGTAATTCCTGGTATTTGGGGATGTCATTTTTCCGTCCAATTTAACTTCCCGCACCAGAGATTCAGGCCAATCGTGCTTTTCATCGATTTAAGCTAAAGTGGATCCCTTTTATAGATCACTGATTTGGGGATTTTGCCAGTTCTAGCAATTTCCCCGAATAGGATTAATTTGTGATTTTTTTGGCATCGTTCAGCTTATATACTTAATTTATCTTTTTACCACCGTCCACCATTCCACATTCCATTAACCTCCTTACCCACCCTCTTTTTCCAAGTATTCTAGCACAGGGTTATTAAACAACTTTTATTTGTATTTTCTATTATTTATGCTAGGATATAGATTAATTATTGAGGTTATTACCAATGACATTCCCTTTCGATCAAAGTAAAACAATCCAATATTGGCTTGAAGGAGCTGCATATGATCTTGGAACTGGCAGGAGTTTGTTGCAGGCAGGAAGATACCCATATGCGTTATTCTTAGGCCATCTAGCAATTGAAAAGGTACTCAAGGCACTTGTGGTAAAAGAGACAAAGGAACACGCGCCTTTTACACACTCTCTTATTGTGCTGATCAAAAAGACAAAAATCAAAACTAACGAGGATATTATTAATAAACTGGCCGAATACACAGAATTTAATATAGAAGCCAGATACCCGGATGAAAAGAAAGCCTTTTATGAACAGTGCACTGAAGAATATGCTATTACAAAATTTGCAGAGATGGAGGAATTCTATAAATGGTTGATACAAAAATCCGGGAAATGATCAATGAACTAGTCAACCTCTTAAAAGCAAATGGAATCAAGGTAGAGAAGACATTGCTCTATGGCTCCTATGCATCCGGCCTATCCCATGTTGACAGTGATGTGGATGTGGCCATCGTGTCTCCTGATTTTGGAAAAGATCGGTTTGAAGAGAGAAAATTTCTTTATAAATTAGCATGGCAAATTGATCCACGGATTAGCCCAATACCCATATCCAAAGAAGCTTTCATAAAAGATACATGGATTCCCTTGATTCATGAAATAAAGCAAAAAGGTGTTGAGGTAAGAGCTTAAACCTTTAGTGTGTTTCGCATGGTTCATGGTTAAAAAAATCAGTAAGGTCCTAAAAACCTTTCCCCATTGAAGTGAATCAGATGGGATGGTGTTTCAGCTACCCAAACCTCTGTTTCCCATGCTATTTCACCTAAGTACCTTGCCATAATTGAACGATTTGGGAAAGCTGTTACATAGACAAGGCCAGGCTTGGCGCTTTTGAATAATTATCACGTATGTCCTTAAGCTTTTTGTCAATCTGCTCCTGTGTTGGCTCTCCCTGTTCCAATATCCATTCCCCCAATTCACTCAAGGTTTTCAGGCCGGGATATTTTATCCTCATTAGATCAGTTGCGTTAACCTGTGTGTGGCCATTGAACAACCTGAAAGAAGCAATTTCCGGATAGGCGCTTACTTGAATTTTTATCGAATCATTGACGTATATGCATAATAGGTGTATATTATTGGTATTACTTTTTATATGCATAGGAGGTAGTATAAATGGCTACGCAAAAAATTGCCCTTACCATACCACCTGAGTTTCTTCGGAAGATAGATAATTGGGCAAAAAAAAGAAAAAAATCGAGGAGCCGTTTTATTGTTGAAGAATTAGGCAAGAGTATTGACAGGCTTGAAGATGAAGAAATAACGAGAATATATAACAATGCTTATGGTGAAGAAGCCTCTTTAGATGAAGGACTTAAGCTTGCCGAAGAAATGTTGTCTATTAGTTCTGTTCCTGCGGAAGAGGATGAACAATGGTAATATCACGGGGTGAGATTTTTTGGGCCAGTCTGGCCGGAATGCAGGGCTCCGAGCCGGGGAAAAAGAGACCGGTAGTAATCGTGCAGAGAAATTCCATAAATATAAGCAAGTTCGGAACGGTTCTGGTAATTCCTCTCACAACTCAAACAAGGCATTCTAATATCCCCGGAAATGTTCTTTTAAACAAAGGAGAAGCGAACCTGCCGAGTCCGAGCCTTGCGAGATGCACCCATGTAATGGTAATCGATAAAAACAGACTGAATGAAAAGGTTGGGACTTTAAGTTCGGATAGAATAGAGGAGATTGTTGATAATATTTGCTGGGTTTTAGGAAGACCTTCCGGAGAGAGGGGGATAATAAGCTAGATCCTGGATACTGGATTTTTGATACTGGATAATAAAAGCTAAAACGTAACTACTCACCCATACTAGGGATTTTACACAATGATTGAAATGTCTTTTTTCGTGTATTTCGTGTGGTTCGTGGTTGTGCTATTTCCTTAAAAGCACATATATGGCGCCCGTCCCACCGTCATATGGCTGCGCTGAAGAAAAGGCCATTACTATCTTTCTTGCCGGGCCCCGGTTGAGCCATACGGGAAGCCTCTCTTTAAGCACCGGTATGGTGTCAGGAGAATTAAGACCCCTGCCGTGAACTATAAGTACACACCTTAATCTCCTGTGATGGCTGTTGATAAGGAATTTTCTGACCACATCCTCTGCTTCCTTTTTTGTAAGGCCATGCAGGTCAATATGGGCCTGGATCGGAAATTTGCCTCTCTTTAATTTTCTCATTATGTTTTTGCTTACACCGGTTATGGAACCTTCTATGTATTCATCGCTGAAGGTGAAGTCCATATCGATTGATCCGGCCACCAGGTTATGTAGATGGATTATTGCCTCGTTCTCATCATCAGAAAGAGAATGACCCGGTTTTTTGGTTTTGCCGGAAGGTGCGATCTTTTCGCCTTTTTCCTTTGAAATCGGGATAACTCCGGTCATGGCTTCGTTAAACAGGCTGTCTTCATCGATTTCAGGTTTTTCTGGCTTTTTCTCTACAGGTCTGGCAGGCTTATTCACTTCGGCTTCCTTAACAATCTTTTTCAGATCTTTAAATGCCGGATTAAATATGTCCTTTTTTTTCTTTTTCATCGATCATCTCTCTAATGTTAAAAACTTGATTTTATATCATTTATTGAATAAAAAACGAATTTTATATAATATTTCGTTTTTAATAAAAATACATTTATCCGGGGAGATATGGCAAGAATAGACGATTTTAAGCAGGCAAAGGAGTTAGCGAAAAAGGAACTCCTTCAGTATGATCCCGAGTATATAGCTCAATACTCAGGTGTTGAACTCATAGAAGAAGAAAATGAGACAAGTGCCCTGTGTTTAAAATTTTTAAACCGGAACATTATTATTTCATGGCCGGATATGGATATTTCATATGAAACAGGTGATGGAGAAATATCGCTCCAGCAGCAGGCTCTCCTGCTACATTATCTGAACGGTGCGTGTTTATCAAAATGCACTGAGATGTCAGGGGAATGGGTATCATACCAGGATATCCCTGACGGAAGGTTTTATATGGATGCCTTTATAAAAAGGGCAAAAGATCCGCTCGTAAAGACATTCGGTTTTATGGCAAAAAAGATGGTTGAAATAGCATCAATGGCCTATAATGCAGAATCCCTTGATCTTGGAGATTATTCGGTAAAAGTAGACGCCCTTCCAGCCGTACCGGTTGCTCTTTTAATATGGGAAGGAGATGAAGAATTTCCTCCTGATGGAAATCTTCTTTTTGATAAGACGATATCACAGATACTCTCGGCAGAAGACATTGCCACCCTGGCCGGGATGGTTGTTTATCCCATGATCGGAATGGCGTATAAATGAAAACAGGGCTCAGGGCGTAAGGTGCAAGGCACAAGGTTTTCCTTGCGCCCTGCGCCTTGTGCCGGATTGTTAAATGAGATAATCTTTATCTACATATATCAGTGATTAAAGGAGAATAAAATGAATAAAACCGCCCCCCTTGTTGCCGTAGTGATGGGCAGCACATCGGATGCAGATATAATGAAAGGCAGTATGGACCAGCTAAAGGTGCTGAATATTCCATATGAGGTGAAAATAACATCGGCTCACAGAACGCCGGATCAGACAAGGGAATTTGTTGAAACTGCAATGGAACGCGGGATTGAGGTCATTATCGCCGGGGCAGGATGGTCCGCACATCTTGCAGGTGTAATAGCGGCGCACACAACACTTCCTGTAATCGGTGTCCCCATTGATTCATCAGTTCTTCAGGGGATGGATGCGCTTCTTTCTACTGTCCAGATGCCCCCGGGAATTCCTGTAGCCACTGTGGCAATAGGAAAGGGCGGGGCAAAGAATGCAGCAATACTGGCGGCCCAGATACTGGCTCTTAAATATCCTGACATTGCTGAAACACTCAAAAAGTTCCGTGAAAACCTTACAAAAGAAGCAGTAGAGAAGGGTGCTGATTGGACAGAGTGACCGGTGCAAAAAAATATTTATACTGTTGATTCAGATGATAAGATAAACGCTGCATTAAATAAAGCACGAGAAGTATTACTGTCCGGCGGTATTGTTGCTTTTCCTACAGAATCATTCTATGGCCTTGCCGTTGATATTAAAAATTCCGGGGCCATAGAAAAACTCTTCGCATTAAAGAAAAGAGATAAAAACAATCCTGTCCTTATTCTGCTGCCTGAAATAGAAGTCCTTAAAAAGTATGTAAAAGACATACCTGAAAAGGCAGTAAGGCTTATGGATCAATTCTGGCCGGGAGGCCTTACCATGCTCTTTAAGGCAAGCAGGAATGTTTCACCCTTGTTGACTGCAGGTACAGGAAAGATAGGTGTAAGGCTATCCAGCCATCCTCTGGCGCGAGCCCTGGCAGGGACCATAGGGCGTCCTGTTACAGGTACCAGCTCAAATATCTCCGGTCACTCTCCCTGTATAAATGCAGGGGAGGTTTTTGAATACTTTGGTATGTCTGTTGATTTGATTCTTGATATTGGCCCTGCAAATGGAGGGCCGGGAAGCACAATACTTGATATAACAGTAGATCCGTGTGTTGTTTTGCGGGAAGGGATGGTTCCAAAAGAGGATATGGAAAAAATAACTGCCTTATAAAAAACTGTTTATCTTGATCTTAACTTTGCTGTAAAGTGGAAGGTGCTGCCTTCACCTTCAACACTTTCTGCCCATAAATCACCCTCAAGCATTTTTACAAGCTGGCTGCATATGCTTAATCCAAGGCCTGTACCGCCGTATTTTCTTGTAGATGAACCATCAGCCTGGGTGAATTCTCTGAAAATAATATTCATCTTGTTTTCAGGTATGCCGATCCCGGTGTCTTCTATGAGAAAGTGGAGAGTAATATTTTTACCTTTAATGTTCTCAATGTTTACTCTGAAATTTATCTTTCCTTTTTCAGTAAATTTAATGGCATTTCCAACAAGATTTAAAATCATTTGACGGATGATTTCAGGATCTCCGATAAGACAGTCAGGGATGCCTTCATCGACATGCCAGTTCAATTCCAGGCCCTTTGCACCGGCTTGAGGTGTGAAATTATCCATGCATGCGAGAACAACCTGCTGAAGATTCATAAATTCTTTCTCAAGGATCATATCTCCTGACTCGATTTTTGAAAATCTGAACAGGTCATTTACCAGCCTTAAAAGCCCCTCTGTTGATTCCTGCATGAGAGAGAGGTATTCACGCTGTTCATTATTAAGGTCTGTATCTGAAAGAAGGCCAAGTATCCCTACTATACCATTCATGGGTGTCCTTATTTCATGGTTCATATTGGCCAGGAATTCGCTCTTCATGCGACTTGCCTCTTCGGCCATTTCCTTTGCTGTGATAAGCGCCTTCTCGGATCGTTTTCGTTCGGTAATGTCACGGGCAACAGCCTGCACAAGGCCTTCTATGGGATATTCCAGAAGATTGGCGCTGATTTCAACCTCTATTATTGTCCCGTTTTTTTTCAATAATTCGGTTTCAAAACAGGCGTTTCCTTTTTCGATTATTTGAGGAAGCCCGGCTTTTTCAAAGGAAGATCTCCATTTTGGTTTGAGATCCAGGATATTCATATTTAATAATTCTTTACGGCTGTAACCTGTCAGTTCAACTGATCGCCTGTTGATGTCCAGTATTTTTCCCTGGTAGTCATGGATCAGGATAGGATCATTTGCCTGATTAAAAAGATCGACATACCTTTTTTCTTTCTCCTCCAGTTCGAGTTGCTGGCTGTAGAGTCTCAGAAATACATCGACTTTACATTGAAGAAGAAATGGTTCAACAGGTTTTGTAATATAGTCTACGGCACCTATTTCAAATCCTTTTTGAATGAATTCATCCGAAAGATACTCAGCGGTAATAAAAAGGATAGGTATATTTTGAAGTTTTTCACTGGCTTTCATAGTCTCTGCAACTTCCCATCCGTCTATGCCGGGCATTTTAATATCAAGTATTATCAGTGAAATATTATCTTTGTCCAATATCTTTAACGCGTCTGAGCCTGAAGATGCCTTTATAAACTGCCTGTTCGGTTTTCTTAGTTGACGCTGCAGTGCTGTTAAATTTTCATCTATATCATCAACAATTAGTATCTTGAATTTTCTGTTATTGACTGAATTATTCATTATTTTTAACTCACACCTGCATGTTCTAAAATAAAGCCTTTCGGAGATCTATCAGGAAGAGGCGCGTCTTCCTGCTGTTAATTATCTATTTAAAGGAAAATGCATTAAAATTTTTTAATGAAATCTGTTTTACGTAAGCCAGTCCGGTATCAGTATGAAAATAGACCTTTCTGGATCTGTTCCCTCCAAAATCATGGGCGAGGATTTCTATTTTTTCTTTTTTAAGATAGTTAATGACAAAATCCACAATTTTGGATCCAACCCCGGCTTCCTTTGATATCGCGGGGATAACATGTGCCCCTCCAAATGCCTTGGCCACCAGGTTTTTTCGTTCGCCTCCCAGGTTGAAGATATTTTTTATAAGGTATTTCATTGCGTTTTCACCGTAACGTGTGGATGAATCACTTTTATGATTACCCGGCAGAAAAATATGATTCATTCCGCCAATCCTTTTTTTTTTATCATGGATACAAACCGCAACGCAAGAACCAAGTAATGTGTAAATTACAGTAGGTTCATCAGCGGCATGTAATTCTCCGATTTTTATGGTGACCTGTTTTTTGAAGTGCTCTGCCATCATGGTAATAAAATATGATATATAAATATTTTATAATTACTGCACCTATTGAATCAGGCCAAGATTTTTCATTTCGTTAATCAGGTTTTTATTAGAGATAGGTTTGACAATATATGAAGTAGCTCCTCCGTCATGAAATGCCTTAATTATATTCTCCATATCATCAAGTGCTGTAACCATTATAACTTTAACTTCCTGTGATCCTATAATTCCCATTTCCACTTCCATGCCCCTTATCTTCTGTAATGCCTCCTGTCCGTCCATTTCAGGCATCATAACATCCATGCATATAAGGTCATAGGGCTTCTGTTCCTCCCATCCAAGATAAAAAGCATGCACTGCTTCTTCTCCATCCTTTGCCATATCGCATTCGCCGTATGGAATTAGTAATTGCTTCAGTATACGCCGCGATACAAAATCATCTTCTACTATCAGTATTTTAAGTTTTTTTTCGTTCATGGTGGCTACCTCTTTTTTGGGGTTTTTGTACTCATATTATTTTTCGGACTCCCTGATTATTGTACCGCTTATTTTTTCAAGGGGGAGTATCTTATCCGCTGCATTAAGTTTTATTGCTTCCTGGGGCATACCAAAAACAACCGATGTCGCCTCATCCTGGGCTACAGTAAATGCTCCCTGTTCTTTCATCTCAAGGAGTCCTTTGGCGCCGTCATCTCCCATGCCTGTCATTATTACACCTATGGCGTTTTTACCCGCATATCGCGCTGCTGACCTGAAGAGAACATCGACTGACGGCCTGTGTCTTGAAACCAGAGGACCTTCCCGTATTTCAACATAGTACCTGGCTCCGCTTCTTTTCAAAAGCATATGATGGTTACCGGGTGCAATGAGCACCTGCCCCCTGAGCACAGTATCATTGTTGCTGGCTTCCTTGATTGTGGGAAGACACAGAGAATCCAGCCGTTTCGCAAAGGCCTTTGTAAAGTTTTCAGGCATATGCTGGACCACAATCAAACCGGGGCAGTCCATGGGCAGTCCTTCAAACAGGACCCTCAGCGCTTCAGTGCCGCCGGTTGATGCCCCGACAGCTACTATTTTTTCTGTCGTTTTCATCATGGCCTGATTTGTAGCCTTTGCCAGTATGGCATCGGCAGTAAGTTTGGGCTGTATTTCCTTTTTCCCGGATATTCTCTTAATCCTGGCCATGGCGGCAGCCTTTACGCAGTCACATATCTTTATTTTTGATTCCCTTAAGAATTCCTTTGTGCCCAGTGTAGGCTTCTGAATTATTTCTACCGCGCCATACTCCATTACCTTCATTGTCGTTTCAGACCTGTTGACTGCCAGGCTTGAGCAGATAACAACCGGTATGGGGTGCTGGTTCATTATTTTTTGCAGGAAGGTAACACCATCCATCCTCGGCATTTCGACATCCAGAGTGATGACATCAGGCACTTCTTCCCTCATTTTTTTAGCGGCAATGTAAGGATCCGAAGCTGTCCCTATGACCTCGATATCGGGGGCAGAGGATAATATCTCACAAAGCGTCTGACGAACCATGGCGGAATCATCGATAATAAGAACTTTTACTCTATTTTTCATTATAACACTTTCCTGTAAACGGCCGGAGCTGTTGATACAAGCGGCAAGTCAGGGCAATGAAGGACTTCCGAGTGCCCCATAAACAGATATCCGCCCGTTCTTAAATGTTTACATAAACGCAGTATAAGGTCATCCTGGGTTTTTTTGTCAAAATATATGATCACGTTCCTGCAGAAGATAATATCCATAGCTTCCCTTAATTGAAAATCTTCATCCATAAGGTTTAATTGCCTGAATTTGACCTTGCTCCTTATTTCCGGTACAACCCGTACCAGGCTTTTCTTGGAATCCCTGCTTCTGAGAAAATACTTTTTTCTCATGTTAATTGGGACAGGCTCTATTTCTTCATGGTCATATATTGCTTTCTGTGCTTCCTCGATAACATCTATTGATATATCGGTTCCAAGAATGTAATAGTCCAAATCCAAACCGGGATATCTCTGCCGGAATTCATTCACAACTATAGCAATAGTATATGCCTCATTGCCCCTTGAACTGGCAGCGCTCCATATATTAAGTTTTCTTCGCAGACCTGAACCTTCTTTTGCTATCAGTTCCGGAATAACTTTCCGGACAAGGTATTCGAAATGATCGGGTTCACGAAAAAAATCGGTCTTATGAGTGGTAACTACATCGATAAAGGATTTAAGTTCCTTTTCCATCCCCTGATCGCTGAACAGGAAGTCACAGTAGTCACTGTAATTATCTATTTTCAATGATCTCAGCCTTTTCCTCAGACGGGACTCGACCATGGTGATCTTGCTCCATGGCATTTTAATGCCCAGGTTGGCATGTATGAAACGGCTTAACCGGTCAAAATCCTTTTTAGAAAGCCTGTGAGGCGGATCATTATTGCAGGATGATCTGGCAGTCATATTAAATCCCGTCTAAATTTGATGGTTTCACCTTCCTAGTATTCTTCGAACTCATGATCAATAAAATCCCCTTTTGAAGCGGGTGCATCCTCCATTTTTATATTAACGCCTTTCCCGGTATTGCCCGGCTTGACCGGCTTGCCTGAAGCCCTGCCGGTAATGGCGGTTCCATGATGGTTTCCGTTTCCGGAGACCTGTTTGACTTTTGGTTTTATGCAGGAGTCGGTGTTTACCCTTGAACTATCCAGTTTGAAAAATGAAATAGTATCACGCATCTGTTCTGCCTGAGCAGCAAGTTCTTCGGCAGTGGCGGACATCTCTTCCGATGCCGATGCGTTCTGCTGGATGACCTGATCCAGTTGGAGCAGGGCTTCGTTGATCTGGGTTGCTCCCGAATTCTGTTCGGAGGAGGCAGCGTTTATCTCCTGGACAAGTTCGGCAGTCTTCCTGATATCAGGCACGATCTTGTTAAGCATTGATCCGGCATTTTCCGCTATTTCAACACTTGTAGTTGACAGGTTGCTGATTTCACCGGCAGCATTCTGGCTTCTCTCAGCGAGTTTGCGCACCGCATCGGCGACTACGGCAAAACCTTTTCCGTGCTCTCCTGCCCTTGCTGCCTCAATGGCGGCATTCAGGGCAAGCATATTGGTCTGGCGTGCAATTTCTTCTATTATGGATATCTTTTCGGCTATCTTTTTCATTGCCGTGACTGTCTCTTCAACCGCCTTTCCGCCTTTTTCGGCATCGTCAGCCGCCTGGGTGGAGATCCTTTCGGTCTGCTGCGCATTGTCTGCATTCTGTTTTATATTCGCAGACATCTGTTCCATTGAAGATGATGCCTGTTCAGCGGACGCAGCCTGCTCTGTCGCGCCCTGAGACATCTCTTCCGTGCTTGTGCTCAACTCCTGGCTGCCTGCTGCTACATTATCTGCCGCCAATTTTACCGAAGAAACCACATCACGAAGATTGCCTGTCAGGGTGTTGAGGCTTCGGATAATCTGACCTATTTCATCGTCTCTTTCGGCGTGAAGATCTATTGTAAGGTCACCATTGCTCATGAGTTCAAGATTTCCCATCAGGCTGTTGACCTGTCTTTCAAGGTATTCCTTCTGGTCGCTTGCCTCTTTTTCGAGCCTTTTTACTTCAGTAATGTCTATGATTATTTCCATTCCGCCATAGGGCTCTCCCTTTTCATCAAAGAGAGCCGAACATGCCGCATTGATAGGGATTTTATGACCATCTCTTGTTTCGGCGACGGTTTCACCAAAAATCGGCTGCCCGGTGGTCATACAGTTTTTGATTGTACAGTTCCGGGTTCCGCAGAGAGGCGTCCTTGAAAACTGGTCGCATGTCATCTTTCCGACAACTTCTTCCCTCCTGTATCCCATAGCCTTTAATGCCGCATCATTAATGGAAGTGATCAAAAGATTCCTGTCTGTAGTAAACATGGGCGCTGCTATCGAACCGAGGACGTTATCGGTTTCCCATTTTGCCTTTACCACTTCGGTCTGGTCTACGATAATTTCCATACCGCCGTATGCTTCGCCATTGTCATCGAATAAAGCGGAGCAGGAAGCCTTTATGGGTATTTTGCGGCCATCCCTTGTCTCAGCTTCTGTTTCTCCAACGATTATTTCACCATTTTTCATACAGTTTTTAAGGGTGCAATCTGCAGTGCCGCATAAAGGTGTTTTAGAGAATTGCGCACATGTCATTCTTCCGACTACTTCATCTCTGTTATAACCCATTGCCATAAGCGCCTGATCATTGATGAATGTTATTGTCAGGTTCCTGTCCACTACAAACATGGGTGCAGCAATTGCCTTCATGACGGATTCGCATTGAATTGCCTTTTCATCTGTCTCGGAAACCCTTGTTTCCAGCTCCTGTATCTTGCTGAGCAACCGGTTGTTTTCCTCTGCTAAAACCTGATTTTTCCAAAACATAATAAATGTCCTCCTGAAATGTTGTATTTATCTTAAATAATGGGATTATCCGGGCACTGTAAAATATTTGACAGATGCCGGGATTGTCCATTATTCGCTAAAAATTTCCGTATGCTATTCTGTGGAAGAATGCCTGAAAAATTAACTGCCGCATACCGTTTTATCATACTGAATTTTCCTTTTCCGGTTGCCGAAACTCCGCTGAAGTTTACCGGCAGGGCGAACCACCCATTTTTTTACGGAATTTAATAACTTTCAAAATCTTCATCAAGGTTGTCATTGGTTTGCTGGTTTCCCATATCCAGAAGTATGCCTTTTGCTATATGTTCCGCATCATTATTTTCCCGCTGGGATGTTTTTTCTGCAGCCTGACCGGGAGATGACGGCTTTTGAACAGGCTTCATACTTTTAACGAAATTTTTACCTGAAGCTTTGCCCCGTTTTCGACCATTTCCGTTTTCTTCGATTCTGAAAAAACTGATTGCATCCTGAAGTTGTTCAGCCTGTGCTGCAAGTTCTTCGGATGTGGCTGACATCTCCTCAGCGGCTGATGCATTCTGTTGTATTACCTGGTCTAGTTGCTGGATTGCCTGGTTAATCTGATCGGCTCCTGCGTTTTGCTCTCCCGAAGCCGCGTTAATCTCCTGTACCAGTTCAGCGTTTTTCCTGATATCCGGAACAATTTTATTTAATAATTCGCCTGCATTTTCCGCGATTTCCACGCTGTTTGTGGAAAGATTGCTTATCTCACCTGCTGCTGCCTGGCTTCTTTCGGCAAGCTTTCTTACCGAATCTGCCACAACAGCAAAGCCCTTTCCGTGCTCTCCTGCACGCGCAGCTTCAATAGCCGCATTCAGGGCAAGCATGTTCGTCTGCCTTGCTATCTCTTCAATGATCGTTATTTTTTCAGCGATCTGCCGCATAGCTTTAACTGTTTCTTCCACCGCTATACCTCCCTTTTCGGCATCTTCGGCCGCCTGAAGGGCGATTCTCTCTGTCTCTTGAGCATTGTCCGCATTCTGTTTGATATTGGCTGACATCTGTTCCATTGAGGATGATGCCTGCTCTGCTGACGCAGCCTGTTCGGTTGCTCCCTGGGACATCTGTTCTGCCGAGGAACTCAGTTCCTGGCTTCCTGATGCTACATTGCCTGATGATGCCATAACATCGGAAATGACACCTTTAATGGAATCTACCATCATTTTCATTGATTTCATCAAATCACCGATTTCATCATTGCTATCCGCATGAATGTCTACTGTAAGGTCTCCCTTTGCGAGCCTGTTTGCTACGTCAACACCGTTTGCCATAGGGCCTGTTATTGCCCTGGTGATAAAGTAGGCAATTGCTATTCCTAGAAATATCGCGATGAGAAGACCGGCGATCATTGTCATGCTTGCTGTAGAGAGTTTATCAACTGTTACGCCGGCAATGCTTAGTGTCTGCTGCATCCCGGCTTCAGCAGTATCCGAGGCGCCCTGAAGGACATTGTTTGCAACCGAATCTCTTTTAGCTCCGATCTCATTATTCTCCAGCCACGCTTCCAGGAATCTATGCATGGCTGTGGAATATTTTTCTCCGCTTTTCACTGTCTTGTTGATCTGATCGATATTAACGGCACTGTGGGTAATAGGACGAAGATTTTGCTCATTTCCGCTTAGTTGTTTTTCGAATAGTGTCTGGGCATCACTCATAAGTTGGGGGTCACGATTCGCCTGGGACTTGAAATTTGCCACCCTTAGAGCATTGCCTGCATGAATGATATTGTTAACCAGTTTGACTTTACTGAACCTCTCTGTCATATCCTTTGTAAGTTTTGCCTGCTGATCTTTCAGAAAATTATCGCATTGATCAACATATGTTGCGGCATTCTTATCCATCAGCTTTCTTATTGCGGCAATCCTGGATGCTCCCGCCGTTCTGTGTTCCGACAGGTATGTTTCCATTGCATCCCTGTATTCCTTTGCCGCTTCGGAGGTTTTTCGTATTCTATCGAGATCTTCCTGATCCTTTGTTATCTTTTTAAGATCGGATAAAAGCGGTTCAACACCATCAAGGGCGCTTATTGCTTTTTTCATGAGTTCAGGATCATTTAGTGCCTGTGATTTAAAGTTGGATACGCGGGCTACTGTTCCAAGACCTGCTATTTCCGTAACAATTTCAATCTTCTTCTGTCTCTCTTCAAGGTCTCTTTTAAAATTGTCTTCCTGAGATTTTAAAAATGCGTCACACTCCTCCATGTAGGCTTCGGCTTCTGTATCCATCTCTTTTTTATATGTTTCCATTTGAGCCATTTTCGTATCGGTCTCATGCATCAGGCCTTCATATTGTGCCACATTTAATTTGACCGATTTTATCTGATCCTTTAATTTAACAAGATGAGGTGATTTTTGGGCAAGCTCCTCCGCTGCCTTTATTCCTTCATTAACATTTTGTATCATGCCGGAGGCATCTTCACGGTATTTCCGTTCTCCGGAAAGCCCGAAGCCCCTCATCGCATACATGGTTAATAATGAATCTTTCTGCAGATTGCTTGCTACATCAACTTCAGGCATGTACTCCTCGGAAAGCATAATAGCCTGGTCCTGAACACTATTCATACTTATTACCGCTATTCCGCCGAGAATAAGCGATATGATAATTAACAGCCCGAAACCTCCGCCGATTTTTATTCCCATTTTCATATTTTTAAACATTTATATTCTCCTTTTTAAAATCTTTAGCCTGAATCATCAGTAATTCAGCCTGTAATTATACTGACATTTCTTCACTTAAGTATTCAATGGACGCGGGCGCACTACCTTCCGCAAGCGGATGATGCTTATCAGCGGTCTGAAGTCCTTCGAGTTCATCCGAAGAAAAGACCTTGTCAATGTCCAGAATGATAATGAAATCATCGCTCTTTTTTCCCATTCCTTTGATAAACTCGGTGTTAAGCCTTGTTCCGATCCTGGGGGGCGGCTCAATATTTTCCGGTTCAATGGTCATGACTTCCTGCACCGAATCCGCCAGTGCCCCTATAAGGGTTGTCTCTCCCTCAATGTCTATTTCCATAATGATAACGCATGTATCTACGCTCCTGTCCGTGGCGGTGAGACCAAATTTTAAACGGAGGTCCACAACCGGAACCACGCCTCCGCGAAGGTTGATAACGCCTCTCATAAATTCGGGCATCCTTGGCACCTTGGTTACCTCTGTAAAGTCCAGGACTTCCCGTACCTGGGTTATGGCCAGAGAAAAGACCTCCTGGTCCAGTTTAAAGGTCAGATACTGGTTTGATTCTAAAATTTCTGTTTGATTCATGATTCTGCTCCTTTTAATATAATGTTATAAAAATTAGTTAAATTTAGTATCGATCAAGATCATTATCCGATGGATCTTTGGTTGCATTCCCATCTCTTGAATCATGTTCATTTATACAAGGGCATTTACATCAAGAATAAGCGCAACGGTTCCATCACCGAGAATGGTTGCCCCCGAAATATCCTTCATATGTTTAAATGCAGGGCCAAGCGACTTGATTACCGTCTGATGGCCCCCGATAACACTATCCACCACAAATCCGATTCTTTTTTCATGAACGTCAGCTATTACAATGTGTTCGAGGACAGGTCTTTCTTCCTCGATTTCAAAGTGATCCCTGAGCCGTATGTATGGAACAATCTCGCCCCTTACATTAAGGATATTTGATCCATGGGACTGCTCAATATTTTTACGGGTCAGCTCAACACATTCTTCAACCGATGCAAGGGGGAGTACGTAGTAGACATCTCCTATTGTCACAAGTAATCCATTGATGATCGCAAGGGTCAGGGGAAGCTTGAGCGTAATTACAGATCCTTCTCCCGGTGTGCTGTCTACCTCAATTGATCCCCTTAAGGACTCTATTGTTCTTTTGACAACATCCATGCCGACACCCCTGCCTGATACGTTTGTTATGGAATTGGCGGTTGAAAACCCGGGTGCAAATATCAGGTCATAGATCTCTCTGTCATTTAGATTGGAATCGTTTGTAATTATGCCTTTTTCAATGGCCTTTTCTCTGAGTACATCCACATTCAGGCCCGCACCATCATCTTTAATAGTAATGACAACATAGGCCCCCTTATGCGCGGCTGAAAGGTAAATTGTCCCGCTCTCAGGCTTGTTATTCTCTCTGCGAATCTCCGGAGGTTCGATACCATGGTCAATACTGTTTCGTATGAGGTGGACAAGAGGATCATCCAGTCTGTCAATAACTGTCTTGTCAAGCTCCGTTCCGGCGCCTTCTGTTACCAGATCGATGTTCTTACCAAGGTCCGATGAAAGATCCCTGACAAGTCTTTTAAATTTACTGAATGTTGTACCGATAGGCATCATACGGATACTCATGGTATTGTCCCTGAGTTCGGTTGTCAGGCGTTCTACCTCTTCCGCGATTGATAAAAG
This sequence comes from Desulfobacteraceae bacterium, assembly GCA_050123415.1. Lineage (GTDB taxonomy): Bacteria > Desulfobacterota > DSM-4660 > Desulfatiglandales > HGW-15 > JAAZBV01. The sequence continues at coordinate 19,190 of JASFHE010000008.1, forward strand.
GCCGGCGTGATCCAAATTGGTGGAAAACTGGGTCAGTCTTGCCTGTACGGTCACGAGTTCGCCTACAAGATCAACAAGGGTGTCAAGTTTATCTGAAGCAACTCTCAGGCTTGCTGTCCCTTTTTCTTCACGGCGTTTCTCTCTGATTTTTTTAAGCTGGCTCTGTTCTGCCAGGGCAGATTCAACGGCTTCGGAATCAACCTTTTTTGATTCAACCAGAAGTTCCCCAATACGTTTCTGCCCCTTTAGTGTATCCTTTATTTCTTCATCAGATACATCCTGTCTTTCTACAAGAATCTCGCCAAGTCTTTTTGTCTCATCTTCGTATTCAAATTCAGTTTCCCTGGCTATGATATCTATGGTGAGATCACAGCTGTCTTCCACAAAAATAAAAACGTCTTTTATATCATTGAGATTTTTTCTGGTTGTGAGGATTATATCCCATGACAGATGACATTCTTCCGGATTCATTTCCTCGATTGCCGGCATACTTTTAAAATGGGGTGTAACTTGATGATCGCCATACTCCTTTAATTCCTCAAGCAAAAGGGCAGGGTCAGTACCGGTCAGGAAGATATCATTATGTGGGTTAAACCGGATACGATATGTAACATCTTCTTCACCCTCTTTTGACGCGGCTTTTTCCGCGGCAAGAAGCTCTGTCTGTATGGTGATATTTTTTTCTGCCAGAGAGAGGAAATTACCCAGTTCCGTTACAAGAACTGCTTCATATTCCTTGTCAATTTCATCTTCACCTGAAGCGCAATCAAGAATCGATTTGATGTGGTCTTTTGATTTAAGAATCAGATCAATCAGGTCCTTTGTGACCGGCAATATACCATCCCTTACCCTGTCAAGAACTGTTTCGAGATTATGTGTGAAATCAACAACCTTATCAAAGCCGAACATTGCCCCTGAACCTTTAATTGTATGTACAGCCCTGAAAAGACGGTTGAGAACTTCTTTTTCCCCTGGATTCTCTTCGATCTCCAGCACAGTTTCCTCGATTTCCGCCAGCAGTTCATCTGCTTCCTGTCTGTAAACTTCAATGAAATTTTGGGTATCATTCATTTTCATCACCTTTTTTTGATACTGATGCTCTTATATAAAAAATATTTAGATCCTTTATTTCTATCTGAGTACCTTTTTTATAACAGCAAGAAGCTGGTCAGGCTTAAAAGGTTTTACTATCCAGCCCGTGGCGCCTGCTGTTTTGCCTGCCTGTTTTTTCTCTTCCTGTGATTCGGTGGTCAGCATGACTATGGGGATGAATTTGTATTCCGGTTTATTGCGCATCTGCTTTATAAGTTCTATTCCATCCATATTTGGCATATTGAGATCTGTTATCATCATATCGATTGTTGTACCGGCAAGCTGAGAAACAGCATCATCGCCATCCACTGCTTCGACTACTTCATAGCCTGCGCGTCTCAAGGTGAAGCCTACCATTTGTCTTATGCTGCTTGAATCGTCTACTGTCATTATTACCTTTGACATGGTTTTCTCCCGTTTACCTTTTTAAACCTTATCTATCACTCAAGTGTTCCCAGGACATGGACATCCTTTCCAGGGCGCCCGTGACGGCATCAGATGGATTGGTAAGGGACAACTCTTTCCCTACGTCGAGACAGCTTTTCTTTAATGAATAAAGCAGTTGTATCCCCGCAGTGTCACAATCAGTGATTTTTTTTAAATCAATATTTATCCTGTCAAACTTCTTATATGCCTTTGTTATTTTTTCATGAAGCGTTGCCGCATTGAAGATAGACAAAGATGTATCAATTTCTATATTTCCTGTTTTTATACTGTTTTTTGCCCCCATACCGTCTCCTTTTGGGTATCTTAAATATTTCCGAAATAATCAAAAGAGCTCTATATTGTCTCCGAGATAATCCTCTTCATTCTTGTCAGGATTAACCATGTCTTTACTGTTTGATTTTTCAAGACTTTCTGCCGGTATTGACTCTTTTTTGAGTGTCCTGTTATGGATACCTCTTTCAACTTCCATCGTGTATCTATCAGTCAGATGCTCAAGCTCATTATCTTTTATCAAATTATCAGGTATATACGGTTTAATGCTTTCCATAATGTTTTTGATATTGTCCTGCTGGCTGTAAAGAGTGTTTTCTATCTCCTTTAAAAAATCCAGCTCTGTTTCAAGACGGATTATTTTATCCCTCAGTTCTTTCGATTGTTCTATTGACTGTGTGGATTTACTTAAGAAATCATCATAAACAACCGTTACCATATTGATACCGGTTGAAAGGTTCATCTGCTTGTCAGTATCGTCGAGGTAATTTCCTTCCTGGTCAGACAGGCATGAAAGGTTTGTGGCAAGGCCTCCAATTGCCTTCAGGATTTTAACTACATCCAGTACAAATTCGTTTGAATCAAGGGATACTTCCGTAACATCTTCTGCCAGCACGGAAAGCGTTTTGCCCTCGGAACCGAGTCGCTTGGACATGATAAGCGCATTGATTGCCTTTATATGCAGGTCCATACTGATATCTTCCATTTCAGTAAGATGGGATGCCAGGTTTTCAGCTGTCTCTGCTGACATCCTGAGATTATTGTCAATCACCCTTGCCATTTCCTTACCTTGGTGCATGATCTTTTCCAGCTGATCGAGGCCGGATATCAGTCGCTGGAAAGGATTGCCAGTGTAATTTGTATCGTCAGTGTTTTTGCTGAGACCTATCATTCCGCTGACAAGCACATCAACTTCATTTCCTATTTCATGAAAGGATTTTTTTGTCTTTTTATAGGCGTCATGTATTTCTCTGATGACCTGATTAATCTGTTCAGCCTGCAGGGATAGAATGGTATAGGCCTTTGCCATCGGGTTCAGCTGATTCTCATCCGGGCTGTTTTCATCACTGATATCTTTGTTGAAAAAGGTTCTTATTTCATCGAGTGTCTCGATAACATGCTCAATCTGTTGACGTGCGATGTCATGAAACTGAATTGCCACAACTACTTCACCAACCAGGGAAGATATCTTTTTTGAATGGATTTCCGCGCGTCGCATTGTCTTTAAGGCCATTTTGATCAGGTCTTCTAAATAATGGACATTTTCTTCAACCGAATGATGGGCGTTGTCGGCCAGCGAACTCAATATATCCTTCCTCTCCGAGATACTTGAAAAGTCTGCAACCTGATTTGTTCTTGCGTTTTCGGAATCATCACGGATTCTTGCGGAGATCTCGTGAACTTTACTGGCGAGCTGTTTTATCTCCTTTACAAAAAAGTTAAACATCTCTTCACATTCCCTGCTTCTGCTGCTCTCCATTGATATATGAAGGGCAACGATGTTCAATTTTTTTGCAATCGTCCTTATTACAGGACACATATCATATAGAAGTTTTAAATTGGCTGAACATGTTTCGACTTTAGGCAATACATTTTCCACATCCTCCCGGCATATGTTCAGTTTAGCCAACGATTCTCTTGAAAACTCACCTATATTCCCCAGTATATTCTCATTGGACTCACCGTCTATCAGCATGGCTGTTTCTCTGGTTAGGGATGTAAGGCCTTCCGCGCCTGAAAAGATATCCTGCAGATTGGTTCCGAGATTTACAAATTGCGGTTCACTTTCTGCCGACACCATTTCAAGGGGTGCCTTGAGTTCAGATATCTTTGCTATAGTCTCCCGGACTATTCCGGAAATTTCATCCATTTGCTACCTCTGTTGGCTGAAAATGTTTTCATCAAGATGAACAGCCTTTCTTTTTTCCTTCAATCAGCATAGGCATTAATGTAAATCAGTTTAACTTTGGGCTGATTGTGTTGCCTATACTAATGTTTTCTTCCATCAGCTTGATCATTTTTTTTAGTACAACCGCGACATCACTGAATTCACTGTCCACATAACTCAAAAAACGTGGATGAAGCTTGTATCCCATTGAAATAACTTCTTCAGAACGATCAGGGAGAATAAGAATAATACGTATGTCTTTAAGAAGGGTCTTTAAATTGAAGAGGTTTTCCAGGTCGGTGATATTCTCCGCAAGTATGACTGCAGTGCAATTCCCTCGCGCCGATTGACTGAGACGCGCGGATAATCCTTCAATGGAATAAAATATTTCAAGTTGCTGATCCGGCATTTCAGATTCGATAACGAACTGAAGCTTTTCAGCAGCAATATTTTGAGACGGTCTGTAGTAAAGCAGACTCATAATTTTTCTCCGCACATTTTATGGTTGTAAATAGGATCGCCTTTGCCCGGAATCAGGGATGTGCTACCTAATACGTTGCTATATAACAAGAAATATGCCAAAGGTTTAATTATTGAAAAGATCGGTGATATCAAGGTGATAGGAGTTTTGATGAGAGCGGGGTGTGTCGATATTGTCCAACGGTAATGGATAATGTCCAATAAAATTAGACAATATCCAATATCGTTGGATTGTATTATTTTATACTTTTTACCTGGGGCTGTGACAACTGCAGCAGTCCGACCTGTCTACATGTCCCGCCGGTTTTGCTGATCCCGGCCCGCATAATTCTGCCTGGTCATCATCTGCACCGGCGGCTGCAGCAAAAGGTTTAAAGTCGAATATACCGCCCTCTGAAGCCATATGAGTTTTGACCTCAATGGAATCATGGCATGATGAACAGGCCGCTGTTTCGGGAGTGATATTGTAATCATCATCAGGGTCAGTAACATCATCCCCTGTATTGACTGTTACAGGAAGAGCATTTTCGTTTATAGGGAGTTCATATGTCCCGGAATTGTGGCAGCCCTCACAGTTCTTGAGATTGTCAGTCCCGGCGGGCATACCGACATGACTATAGTCATGTTCCCTGCTGCCATAGCCGTATAATACTATTCCATTTTCACGGAAACCATGAAGGTCTGATTGACCTGCATGTATGGCGTGTATCATATATTTAAAATCAATGGTTTCCTCTGTCTTTCCATCGGTTGTAGTAGCAGGATCCGGAGGCCTCATACTTAAATCCGTGGCATCGGCATTATGACATACTACACAGACCTCTATCTCATTATTCCGGTTGCCTCCATGAAGGCTTAAAAATCCGTGACATTCGTTGCATTTGTCAATATCCACAATGGATCGCCGGTCCTCTGCCTCGGTATCGGTAATCGCAAAGCTTTTGGATACACTTGTGGCAGGAACATTATTGTCAACTTCTCCGTCTCCATCCAGGTCCATCTGAGGATGCCCCTGTAATGAAACCATTCCGGAACCTGTTATTTCCGCCGGAATGGCCGCACTGACAGTCATGCTGTAGATATTGTTCCCGGTATCTGTGGCGTCTTCTATACTGACCCTCAGGGGTTGGGCAGGTGTGTCGCCGGCATCCCTGTTGGTGATATCGGATGTGTTCCATCCTATCAGGAAGCTGAGGCTTGAAAGATCCACAGTAGATGTATCGGAAATATCATATGGCGTGTCCGCGTTTGTCGGGTCGGTTATCGAAAACCCGATTGTCACATCCAGGTCGCCTGTTGTTCCTTCTGCAACAGCTACATCAATAATATTGAACTGAATACTCTGGGCCGCAACCTGTGCTGTAATTTGATGAGCCTCTGTTATCTGCTGGGCAGTCAATGCCGGAAACCCCGGATAATCCGGGCTGCCGGGGGCATCGTGACAGGATGTGCAGACAGTAGTATTTGGATAATTCTTCCAGTTATCACTGTCCGCAGCGCCATCATGACACCTGGTACAGTTCCGGATATCCATTGGAAATACCACTGCCGAATAATCATGTTTACTGTCATTGTGGCCCCAGATGGCATACTCTCCTCCGGCTTCAACTGCCGGCAGGCTTTCACCGCGATGGATCTTATGGGTCATTACTGCCATATCAACAGTCTCCCCGCTGTTGGCATCTATGGAACCCGGGTTGTGGCAGGTTACGCAATAGTTCATACTTATCCTGTCCCCGCCATGAAAACCCAGCTTGATATGGCAGGCATTGCAGGAGCTGTCCGGGATTATGTCACGTGTAGCGCCAGCGCCCAGTGCCGGAAGGAGGTTTGGAACAAAGTCTACACTGGCATTGTCCACATTATCGGCAAACTGGATGGCAATACGATGTGTCGCAGACCTGTCGTATGTAATGGCCGTTCCTGAGACCGGGTCGGTAACCGTATTCATGTTAAAAGAAAACTGGTAGGTATACTCGCCGGGCGCAGCATTGTTAAAGGCACCGGCATTCCCCCGTTCGTAGGTGGCCTGAGTATAGGTGCCATCAGGACCTGTCCCCGGAGTATCGGCATCCTTTGTTTCATCCGAGTTAATATAGCTTTGCCATTTACCGGAGCCACCGGCGGTTGTGTCCAGTTTTACAAGGGCCAGTCTTACGTCTCTTGAACTTTCAACAGGAATTGGAATCAAAGAATTTGTGCTGTCAACAATTTTAAAATCAACCTCCAGCCTTGTGTCTCCGCCCCCCAGATCTACTTCCCTGACACCCGAGATACTCACCACAGGACTATTTGATTCCAGGCTGTGCACTGTTTCAATATCTGCGATACTTCCGGCGGAATGGCAAAGAGCGCAATTTTCATCATATGACTGTGCTGCAAGTTCCTCAACTATTGCCCCGGATTCACTTCCGCATCCGGACAGGATTAAGTTAATGGATAATAAGATAAGGCCGACAATAAAATAAGATAAAAGTGATCTATTCATTATAAGCCCCCTGAAATAGTTAAAGTGTCAGACATTCAGGTATTAATCCCTCTTCTTTTATTTAAGACATTCCTCAACCAGGATCAGCGCCTTTTTTACTGAAAAGGAAGCAGCTCGGGAAGATATAGTTGCTCCGCTGATGCCGGTAATATCTTTTCCAACTTCAATAGGGTCCCGGGATGTCTTTCCGTCATATTGTTTCATAAAGCTGCTTCTTGCAATGGGGCGGCCTCTTTTCTCCATATATTTCAAGACCGCGACTTTTATCACCTTTGGCCTTAAGTCCATGGCAATAAAAAATCTACCGGCCCCCATTTTCCAGGCTGTATATCTACTACGGCCACACCTATTTTTTCACCGTTTTCTACGGCATAGTAAAAATCTATCTTTTTGTGCGCAGACACAATCTCTGATTCGGAACCTATCTGTTCATAAACAAGTTTTCCGCCCAGTCGAGTCTTTATCTTATCAAGCATGTCTCCCCTCAGTCTTACTGTCTCAGTAACAAATTCACACTTTGTACCGAATACTTCCCGTAAGGCCTGTTCTGTAGTAAGCAGGGTATAGGCGCTGCTGACTGCTGCGGTCATAGTAACAACAAAAAAAACAGTTATTATTACGATAGTGATTTTTTTAAATGAAAGCATAGCTGACTCCTCTTCTATCTATTTGTTATTTGAAATGACCTGTAATGCATCCTTCAGGCCTGAGGAAAAAGATACTACTCCTGCTGTTGTTACCTCAATTGTCTCCATTGAAGGTATATTTTCTACTGCCTCGACAGCTTTTTCCGGACCCATAACAAACAGTGCAGTATTCCAGGCATCGGCAAGCAGCGGGTCGGGATGTACGAGGGTTATGCCACTTAATCCTTCGGAAGGATAACCTGTTCTGGGATCAAAAATGTGGTGATACTTCTTTCCTTTTTCCATAAAAAACCTCTCATAATCACCTGATCCCATAATTGCCATGTCCTCCACTTCCAGGTACCCCAGAAGATCTTCTCCATGCGGATTCCTTATACCGACCTTCCACAATCTGTTACCCCTCCTGCCCAGCGCGTACACATCGCCTCCCGCGTCTATGAGGGCCGATTTTATCCCTTCTGCTTTTAAAACCCTTACCGACTCGCTGATAGCATATCCTTTTGCAATGCCTCCAAGATCGATCCTGATATTTTCATTTGTCTTTTGCAGTGCCCCATCTTCAATTCTGAGTCCTTTATACCCTGTATTACGAAGGCAGTCTTTGATTCTGTTATCCGCCGGAACATGAGGAGAACCATCTCCATAAAATCCCCAGAGTTCAGCAAGGGATAATATCGTAATATCAAACGCTCCTTCCGAGCGTCCGGATACTTCAAGGGCGAGACTTGCCACATCAACGATCTCCCTGTCCGTAATGGGTGTGCCCTGCCGGTTAAAGACATATATGGGACTTTCAATGTTAAGGTGGTTGAACTTTTCATCTATCTCCTGCATTCGGTCAAAGGCCTTCCCGATAGCCGGGATTGTTATCCTGCCTGGCCCTATCGCATAGATGGTAACATACGTATCCATCATGAAACAGGTCCGCTTTTCCAGGTGAAACCGATGAGCGTTGTAAATTTTTATCACAACAAGTGTTAAAATCAGGGCTGTTACTGGTGCAAGGAAGATCCATTTTGATTTTTTAGCTGTCATTTCTGTTTGTCATGTCCTGTACGTAACAATTAGAGAGTAGAAATATCTGCCTGAAAAGAAGTCCGATCTATTTTCTTCATGCCCGCTTAAAATGTTGTTCGCCAGCCAAGCGTGTATCTCAGATATTCAAGTTTCTCCGAACCATCGGATCTTTCAGCATCCACAGCATCTATCTGCGGGATAATGGTAGAGCCTTCCGTAAGCCAGTAAGAAAACGAAAAACTGAACGCCTGGTAATTGTCTGTTAACATCGTATTTGAGATGAAAAACTGATCTATATCACTGTACTTGGCCATTACTCGCCACTTATTATTATGTATGTACAATGCCCTTAAGTAATAACCTTTATCCTCACCATCGGATGTCCCACCGCCTAGCAGTGGTATTTTCTGCCGCTCTCTAAAAAGATATTCACCTGAGAAATTAAACCTCTTGACAGTCAGGTCCATACCCATGGAATATTGTATGGAACTCTTGTCATCATCGTCATCCCATTTTCCATACCCAATAGATCCCAGAAGTTTGATCTTGTTTCCTGAAAGGTAGAATTCAGGAGAGATATGGAGTAATTGAGACATACCTCCGTTATTATCAGTAAACCTTGTATCAAAATCGTCCCCGGATCTGGCGCCGTTAAGATATGGATAAAGATATACCGGCAGGGAGAAGTGC
>JASFHE010000009.1:0-28118 GCA_050123415.1 Desulfobacteraceae bacterium
TATCGGGTGTAGCGGTATAAAGATAGACCCTGGAATGAAAGACTACGTAATTGAAACAGCAGCGATGACAGCAAGTTACGAAGTCGGTAGCAATAACAAGTTTATGATTGATGCGGCCATTGGGTATTGTGACGCAATGCTGGAAGATGGAATTACAGAATCAGCATTTAAAACTGCACTTGGTCTATTGCTAGAGCACTACAAAATTCACCCGGTTTTGCAGGACAGGGTTGTAAGACTCGCGGATTTTGTAACGATTGACGACACATTCAATGTCGAGCAGGCGACAGCGGTTATTAGGGGATTCAGGGACGGTCTGTTGCTTGCCAAAGAAGAAGTGTAATGATATTCGCACTCGAAAGGGATAATGATATAACATATACCTTTCGAGTGCATGAAGACTATGGCACTGCTGATTATTTATATGCAATGCCAATAACTTACAGGCCGAATTACGGGTATGGTTTATGGGAAGCTCACACTTGGAACACAATAACAAAATTGATACCTAGTATTAAATTGACATGGTATTCTGATACGATACATTGGATTATATATCAACTGAAATGCATGGAACCAAATAGATTCGTTGCGCTTATAGGAACATTTGAGACTAAGAGGTTGAAATTTTACGAAAGATTGTTTAGGCGAAAGTTTATTCTCGCGCCTATATTTTCAGAAGACAGAACCCACAACGGCGACACGAGGAATTACACTGTTGTTGAATATATAAAGCGTTTAGAGAAATAAAAATGGAATCATGGAGGACAAAAAATGAAGAAGTTGTTTTTAATTTTGGTGGCAATGGGGTGCATTATGGCAAACAGTGATATCGCAAAAGCAGATTTTGAAGATCATCCGAATGATAACCAATTAAAGGCTTTTGCAAACTCTATTATAGGGACAATCAAAGGCCTTGAACAGGCATATTATGTCACAAACGAAAAGTATTTCCAGGGAGTTTGGCTTCTCGGTTCCATGGCGACACCGGATGGAACGACGTCAGAGGATGCGTTGTATATGGGCCACCCTGGCAGTCAGCCTGATACATGGCAGGATTTTGGACCCGCTATTTTCAAGCCCGGGCTTAAAGTTCCCGTAAATGTCAGGGTTGATATAACTCAGGCACAAGCAGGATGGGGATATGTAATCGTATTAAGCCTTTATTATGAAGGCATTGGCCCGGACAATTACGATAACGATGGTGACAACTGGGTTTATTATCACGTTGAAGGAGAGGTTAATAACCCGTATTTAATTCTTGATGAATGGTACATAAACTCGGATTTGTAAATGGAAAATGATTTTTCAGGAGATGGCACCTTAGTCGGTCATTATTTTATTAACAGCGGCGTAACTACCGACAACAGCGGCGAAGGCAACACGCTAACCCCTCATAATACACCGTCATCGGATGGTGATTATAAGGTGGGAAGCGCAAGCTGTCTCTTTGTAAAGGGCGATGTGGAGGGGTTTGAAATAGAGGACGCTAGTTTAAGCTCCTCCCATCCGTTTAAATCCGGGAACACACCAACTTTTCTAATATGCGGATGGGTGAAATTCACGACCATTACCGCGCTCGATATGATTATCGGCAAGTTCGACGCTGCTACCGGTGGCAGGACGTTCTGCCTGTCTCCATATTACGCAGGCACGCAAGCGGCCACATTCGTGAGTGGTTATAACTCTTGCAATTCATCAACGTATTCAGACGTTTATGGAGAAACCTGGGCAACTGATATCTGGTATCATTTCGGAGTATGGCACAATGCTGCCGACGACTCGTTCGGTATCCGGATTTGGGATGACAACGCTTCGGCTTTTTTAGACACGGTTGATAATTCCCTAACCGGTACCCTGGCGAACACAATGACATTGTGCGCTCAGAATTTTACCATTGGCATGCGGTATGATTATACGAGCACCTTGTCCGGAAGATTAAACGAGGTCGTAATTTTCAATGCTCTCCCGGGCGATACGGCTGCAATCGAAGCCAAGATCGATGCTATTAGAGCCGGAACGTATAGTAGTGGCGGGGCAGCTTATGTACCAATATTTATGAGGACGTATAGAAACATGAGGAGCGCATAACATGGAAATTCTAAAACAATCAACGGCGGCAACGATAAAAATGGGGCCTTTCCTGGATGACACGGATGGCAAAACAGCTGAAACAGGATTGACGATATCTCAGGCCGATATCAGGCTTTCAAAAAACGGAGGAGCATTTGCTCAGACGAACAATGCTACCGGGGCCACTCATGACGAAAATGGATATTATGGTGTTCCTCTCGATACAACCGATACTGGAACACTTGGGCGCCTGCGTGTTACGGTGTCAGAAAGTGGCGCCCTTCCTGTTTGGACTGATTTTTTGATAGTGCCGGCCAATGTTTATGACTCCATAGTTCTCGGGACAGATTACTTGCAGATTGATGTCGAGCAGGTGGACGGTGACGGGACGGCCGCCGCAAACCTGAATAGTGCGTGCGACAATTATTCTGTAACTCGCGGGCTTTCCGGTACCGCATTGCCTGCTGCTGCTGCTAATGGGGCCGGTGGCCTTCCTGTATCAGATGCCGGCGGACTCGATATAGACACACTTCTTGGATATTTAACTGGAAACGTCGCAACTGCTGCAAAACTTCTTTCCTACATTCAACTTTTAGCTCGTTCGGACGCAGCGATAGAAACAGACAATTCTGCAGAGTTAACTGAAATCAACGCAGACGGCGGGAGTGGTGGCGGTGATTATTCTGCCCAGTCTGATTCAGGCGAGGCTGTCAGAGACCATATAGGGGACGGCACGAACCTAACTGAGGCCGGTGGCGACGGGGATCACCTAACTGAAGCAGGCGGTGACGGGGATCACCTTACAGAGGCCGGCGGTGATGGTGATCATTTTACAGCGGTTCCATGGAATGCTGCTTGGGATGCAGAAGCACAGAGCGAGGCCGCGGACGCCCTTGCAGCTTTCTTTACCAGTTCCGCACAGCTTGTTGATGATATATGGGGCGAAGCAAGCGCATTAACCCTGGATTACGGGACGCTTATGGAGCGTAACTACGAAATGACGAGTAATAAAATGACTGTGAACGAGTCGACCGGCGCCGTCGCGCTCAGAAATATAGGAGACTCGACAGACATAGCCACCGGATCGGTAACAAGTAACTCAGGGACAACAACCAGAGACGAGTTGTCCTGGGCATAAAGGAGGAGGGCGCGTGAATTTTAAAGAGCTACATGAAAGATTTAAAGATGAAGGGTCTCCGTCCGTAGAAGGTCAGATCCGTTGGCTTCAAAAAATGGGGTTCGGCCAACACCAGATCGAGCAAGCAATGCTAATGGTTTATACCGAACTCGAAAACGAGAAGCTGCCAAAGAGATGGAAACGAACCGTCAAAAAGGATGGCCGACAGGAAATAACAGAGCGCGTCTATTTGCCAGCAGACCATAAGGGCCCCGGGCCTGAATGGGAATGCCGTGATATCAAAGACGGAAACGATCTGGATCAGTTTCTTTTAGAAGCTGCAAGGAAGGTCAGGACCGAGGAATTAAACCAAATGGTTTCAAATATGGAAAAATTGAAATCAAAACTTGAGGCCGATTGGAAAAAAAGGATTCTTTCAAAACGGCCATGGTATAAACGTATGCTCGGTATAAAATCTGCTTTGAAGAAAGAGGAAAAATGAACTACCTCCCTTTTTGTGGTTACTGGTTTTATGGTGCTGCAAGCAATTCAGAGCGAGCGGCGTTTTTCGGATCGTGGGGCCTTTTGGCTATTGCTCCATATGTCGGAATTGTAGCGGCTAAATTTGCTGATTATTACAGGAGGATCAGAGAGTCATGAACTACCTCCCTTTTTGCGGTTACTGGTTTTACGGTGCCGTAGATTCAGATAGCAGGGCATCATTCACTGGATCATGGGGGCTCTTGGATGAAGCGCCTGAGTATGTGGCGCCGACAACATTCTTGCTAAATACCGCTCGGTGGTTCCTTGAATTTTTTTGGAAATAACTACGGCGTGAGCCGCGCGTTTTCTGGCGTCGGATCAACGCCTTTGTTATCTGAAGATTGAAACATAAAACGGTCCAATCCATAAGGACAGTGCGAGATGATATACGTGTCCGAACTCAATTCCCATGCCCCAAGCAAAAGGAGTAAATTCAATAAGAACATGATCCCAATGCTTTTTGTAAATCGGGTACTCCTTCGCCTCGGCATCACAAACGTCAATAGATTGATCAGGTTGACCAAAATATTTTGAATAAGGATCATTCCACATTTTATGATCTCCTTCAGATAACATGTTGATCAGGCGGCCCGGTGTTTGGGCTCGCCTGCATTAACTGGTTATCAATTTTAATTTTGCTTCAATTTTAATAATCTCCGCTCGCATTTCATCTATGATTTTAACAATCTCATACGGCGAAAGCTTTTCATAGTCGCACTTCTCACCTTTTTCGTGAAGATTTTGACAGGCATACACATTCTCGTCGTCGGCCTCAAAGTTCCACCTGTGACATTTTGCAGGCATTTGGATATCACCTTTCATTGATAACGACGGAACTAAGCAGCGGCGGCACATACTCCGATTCAGCCGCGCCAGTTGTTTCCGTCTGCTTTAGTGATTTGTTAGCGATATTAAATAGATATGGTGCCGCGTAATACTCAAGAATAATTGGGACACCGCATCTTGCACACCTACCTATTGCCCTGGCATCTTTATTTCTGAAACCCGTGATAACCGTATCGGGTGTATGCCCTTTAGTTTTGCATAATGCTTTTCTTAAAAATTCCATAGTGTCTCGCTAACGGGGAAATCAGCCGTTGTTTTCAATCTGCTGAATTTCCTTGTTATTAATTCCCTTGATCCTCCATTGATGACCACCATAACCGCTAAATCCTATCCATCCATTTTCGGAAAAAGAACCGTCTATACCACCTACGGAAACATCGAATCCGCAGCTAAAATCCTTTCCACAAACACGAAAAAATGCGGATGATTCACCATTTGGGATTAATTCAATGTCGGTTATTTCGGTCTTCCAAATACCTGGGGCGCAAAAGGGGCCATTGTCATGGTCTTCTAAAATGCCTCCGATAAATTTTTCCTTTTCCTCTACAAACTGACTCCACAAAGGGAACTCCCGATCATTTATTTTTATCATAAACTTTCTTCCTTCTAAACCCACACGTGTTGGCAATCCGCTTGCAGTAGCTGGTTCTTGAGCCTTGTTCCCAAGAGCCTCTGGACGAATGCCGTATAAGGGCAATAGCCGCAACATTTTGAAAAATGACGGTTCTTTAACAAGGCCATTCTCAATCTGAGATATGTATGCATTAGAGATGCCTGTTTTAGCTTCAACCGCCCGAAGAGAGAGGCCGCTGTCTATACGGCTGGATTTAAGTATTTCATACCATTTCATTTTGCACCTGGCTCAATAACGCTTGGCTTCGCCATCGCCGTAGGCGATATGGTGCAAGCCTTTGTTATACATTACCAATAATTTGCTGAAACTCGAATTTCATATTGGCAATTATGTTTTTCACAAATATCCTTTGCCCATATTTCAAGCTCTTGCTTTTGTTTTTCTAATTTTTCCCAATTAATAAATTCACCATATCCATATGTTACCAAATCAAAAAATATTAAATCCCCCTCATCTGATGATATTTGATATCCTTCATCGTAGTCATCTTCCATTATTATCCAAATATAATCCTTGCTTCCTATTTTAATATCATCATCATTTTCGACTTTAAACTCTGCCAAAATCTCTCGCATTGTTTTTCGAGCAAGATCGTCTGGTTTTAATACGGCCATTAAAATAACATTTGGATGCGTACTCATTTTATTTTTCCTCCGATGTTTAACCTGGTAATCACGCGCCTTGTAGTCCGTGTCGCGTGGATTTAATCGTTATAATTTGTTTCATATCACGGCCTTTCTTGCGCATTTGCGCCTGTCTTCATCCATTTTTTACCTCCCATATACCAGCATGGCAGCATCCCGCTGCTCCTGATTAGTTCGTCCTTTCCATCCGGTTATGGCCTTAAACTGCGCCTGATCGATTTTCCCGATAGGTTTCTTCAGCTCATAGGTGATACCGTGATATTCGCAATACTGAGCTAAAAGCTTTCCTACGGCGTGATTTTCACCCACATTTTTTGATATTCGCTCGGCTATGTGCAACCCTTTCGCATTATGCCAGTTCGACTTCGGAATTAGCCAACCTGCTTCGATTGTGACCGTGAGCGGTTCGCTCTCCTCATCAGCCAGGACTTTTATGGTTAAGCATAAATCGAAGAACCGCTTGCATCCAAGTGCCGTCAGTTTGCGCTCTTGGCAAATTGCGTATCCTGATTTGTCTATATCCGGGTCTATGCCTATTCGGATCATTTGTCCCTCAGCTTGCCTTGTTTTGGTTTCATATCTCAACCGTGTTAAAACCTATAAACATTCCAGTCCTTTATATGTTATAGTTTCTTGTTTTTCTACTATTTTGCATGAACCTTGAAACCATTCCAACATTACAAACATCTCTTTGTTTAGAGCCTCTACAAATTCATCAGAGCAATATGAACGATATCCATCAAAAAGCCGAACGAGCAATAAACCAAGCTCTCCGACCTCTGATCCTTCAAGTTCTGAAAATTCCATCAGCGTTTGAATTTGTTGCTGGTTAAGTTCCATTGTTACAACCTATATCTCGTTTATTGATAAGAATTGCATGGGTTTCAGTAACTTTCATTTACAATTTCCCAAAATTCTTTCTTTTTAGCCTCAAAATCATATTCAACCCAAATATCCGATCTTTTGTATTGCCGTAATGCGGCCAGGATACAGGCGGGACATCCATCAACAGCTTCGTCTAAAGATTTTATGATTTCTTTGCTGTCCCATTTTGGGCAACAAACGGTAGCGCCACCCATTTTTATTTGAACTGTCTTTATGTGATTATCAATAATTTCGAAAAGCTCTTCCATTGTTTTCGGTGGTTTACTATACCCGTTCAGATAACACATTCTGCATTCTCGGTTAGGATTATTTGTGCAATGCTTTTCATGGTTTTCCATTGATATCCTGCTACCGCCAACCTTTTTGCAGAAATCACAGTAATAGCGCCATCTTTTAGCTTTCCTCATAATTCCCCCTATATCTCGTTTTAGAATTGGATTCCGTCGTCTTTGCTCTGAGGCACCTCACCATCCAAAATGTCCGCAATCAGTCTCAAACATGCCGAAGCGGTTTCCGTCATATTGTGGTCACCAAGTCCTATTTTCATCGGAACAACCTTTTCGGATGCCTTACCCCTACCGATTTGAGGATAGCACCATCTCGGCCATATTTTCCCGTCTTCGTTTTGTTCGCAGGATATTATTGAAAATTTACCCTCGTACTCTTCCATGGCGAATCCATATTTTTTGCCTTGATATTCGTTTGTTACCATGAATGTTTTTTCTATTATTGGCATTATTTTGAGCTCCCAATTTGTAATCTTTTTATAGTATCGCCAATATGTTCTATCCTTGGTTTTTCATCCATCCCAATAGCATTATTTTTAGTTTCGTGCCTTCCAGGAAGATGGCCAGAAATTCTAATGTTCTGACGTGAATATGCCTGATAATATTTTGCAAAGTCCTTCAGAAACCATTTCTCTTCGTCAGACTTCAAATCAGTGCATAGCTTTTCCCAACCCCCAAAACAATTTTGAATTACGGATTTTGTAACATGGTCGTCAAAGTCTACAGAAGCGTACCCGCCTATTCTTTTAACATGTTCGAGTACTTTTGTTGCTTGTAGATCAGCTACGTCTGAAAGGTTCTGCTCACCACCGCCCATCTGCTTTATGAATTCTGCAACTGGTGGCATCTTTCCAGTGTATACCCACGTTTTTAAAATAGCCGTTGCAGCGCTGTTTATCTCATCAATACTAAAAGATTTCAGAGCATTAAACCTCATTTCAAGCCCGAAGTCGGTTATTTCAGCGCTCACGTTCTCTGCAAGACCGATCATAATTTCACAAAATTTTTGCCTGTCTGCATCATCCACCGGTAATGCCTCTCTGAATGAATCTTTTCCCTGCTTCTATGTTTTTCATCGTGGTTTCAGAATAGGGTGAACTTATCGGTTCTGGCGCATTGAGATAACCTTCAAATTTTGTTCCGAAGAGAGTATCTGGTCTCAAATATTTTGAATATTTAGTGTCATTGATCCAATCTATTACCTTTTTATCGATAACCTTCTTGAAGTCATCAATGCGATACCCTTCGTTCCATCTTGCTCTAATATGCTTTTTCGTGGCGTCAGTTGTTGATTTGAACTTTGATCCTATTTTTTGGTTAAGATAATCGACTATTTCTGCATAAGGTATAGTGTCTTTTGTAGTAGTGGTTTTTTTAGTATTCGGCTGTATATCTATTTTGTCTTCCTTGTCCTTTTTGTCATTCTTGTCGTTCTTGTCTATTATAATAGTTGCTGTATCATTTGCTGTCCGTTTGCTGTCCGTTTGCTGTCCGTTTGCTGTTTCTTTTGCTGTACCGCCGTGTTGATACGATTCATAATTTATAATTTTAATTAAGGTGGTTACATTTGTTTTTTGTTGTTCTATCTGCTGTTCCGTTTCAAGCTCACCCAAAAATCTCCTGACCTTCCCCCTTGACCAACGCCACCTTCCGGCAAGTTCGACCTCCGAAAAAGACAAAAAACCCCTTGGGATTTCAACCCTTATTCCCCTTATCCTCCTAAAGCCATCACTGAAATTTGCCTTGCCTATCATGTCAACCCAAGCTTGGCCACGTGTGAATGGTTCTGAAAGCCACTTATCGCTGTCAATAAACTTCCTCGCAATCGAAAAAAATGGGTGCTGAGCCATTCATCAAATCCTATTCCCTTTTTTCGAATTACATTTTCGACACATTGTCTGGAGGTTGGACTTTTCAGTTAATCCACCCCTTGAAAATGGAATTATATGGTCTATCTGCAAATCTATTCCTGACCCACAATCAACACAGACATACCCGTCTCTATGAAAAATTTCATTGCGGACAGCTTCAGTGATCGTTGCCCTTGATACAAATACTGACTCATCTACTTTGTCAGCTTCAGCCGCATATTCCATGTATAATTTCCCAAGGCACAACAAACAAACCGAAAAATGGCCTCCTCGTCCTTGAGGTCTATCCCAAATAAGAACTGGCCGGCCATCCATTTCACCGCAATTATCACAACCATATGCGTATTCATTACTAATACTTGCGCCAGGTGAATATTTCCTCATATTACCACCTCACCAATACAAAAAGCGGCACAAACCCAAGGGTCGCTATGAACACGTACAAGGTAGGTATTCCCCGAGAATTTATACCGCTTTTTCTATTATTGAAGATTGTTGTGTCCATAGCATTTTTATAAAATCATAAACGGATGTTTTTGTCAAGCGGTATTTCATGGCTTGGGTGTCAAGCGCCTGTTTTTATAGAACCCAAGCCAGCTATATAGAGCCATTTCAGCGGTTTTTTCAAATGGTCCAAAAGCACCACACGTTGAACAGATTACAACTACATCTGCATCATCGATCCATTCAAATTCTATATCAGTGCCCTTACAGAAAGGGCATGAAATGCCGATAAGTTTTTTATCGTCTATTTTATCCGCTACGTTTGGCGGAATATTATATTCTATGCAAGCCTTTTCGAGGAAATAATATATCTGACGGAGCGGCGTCCTAAACTCATGAATTGCGATTTTGTTGATTTTACCGGCCAGTTCGTTACTTATGGTGAATGTGTTCGTACGGTTTCCAGAAACGAGCTTCGGGCGATTTTTGTTTTCTTTTTCAAGCCTTTCGACTTCAGCACCAAGCGTCTCAATAACCACTTTAAGCGCCCCTACATCTGTTTTAGTGTCCCTTTCCCTTAAAATATATCGAAGGCTATCTATAACAACCTCTTTTAGTTCGTTAATAGTTATTTCATTTTTAGGTGTTGCGGGTTTATCCGGTTTCTCTTTTTCATTGTGTTTTTCACCCCATTCCGCTTCGCGCTTACGCCTTTCTTCAGCGGCTTCCTTTGTCCGAACCTCATTGTAACATTTCCAACATAACCCACGAGCGGCAACTTTTCTATCACATCCATTCTTACACTTCTTCTCCGGCTTGGTTTCAGGTGCGGTGTCCGTTGCTTTGCTTTCTATTTCCTCTAATTCATTCAGCAACCGATTCCGATCCGTTTCCTGTATCGGCGGTTTCGCTTGTACTGGAAAACCCGTAACCGGCGGTCTGTCCATTTTTTCCCCTCCGTTTTTCAGTTGATCTTTATATTTCTCAACTGTTGCCTCTCCCGTTTTACACGTTTTGCAATATTCGTCTGAGGTTCCAGGTAAGTTATTATCAGCATACCCCCAGGATTTCTTGGCATGGCCCGTTGCGTAATAGTGTCTTTTAGCACAAGCGAAATCCGACATTTTACACGTTCCGAGTGGGTGGTGGCATTCTATCATTTCTAATGTAGGTGTCATTTCTGGCCTGTTGATGGCTTGGGTGTCAAGCGGTATTTCAAATAGCTTTAGGTGCTAATATTTATATGCGCGGTCGGATTCCTCCACCCGACTCCCCGTCTAAGTTTAGGCCCTCCTGTCTGAAGAGTTTATGGACTCTTCCACGGCCCGATTATGGCAACAACCCATATTCTTCTTAGTTCACTTACCAGGGCAACCATACTTACCCTCGCACATAACGTTAGAGTTAACTCGCAGGCGCGGTTGTTTGCGACTGTCGAATGTTCAACGATTTGTTATGCGTTTCTCTATTTCATCAAATGAAAGCCATTCATCACCTACATGAAAAAGCGGAACGCATTTCGTATATTCTTTCGAAATAGGCCGTATAGGTTCCATTGGGCCGTAACTGTACATTTTGCCTTGCTGGTCCACCAAAAACCACGACGCCTCAGATTCGACACCTGACACCTTTTCACCATTTATTTCTGCTTCCCAATCAACTCTGAATTTCATAATTTTATCCTCGCATAACAATGCGTTAAGTGGTGGGCGGAATAGCGCCACCACAGTGAGTACAAAAATTATTTTCTTTGTTGAACCATTCTTTTCCGCACTCGCACGGCTTCCGTCCATCCGCTCGAACGGATGGTTCTTGAGCGTGCAGAATAAGCGCATCAATATCATTGACACAATCATACGTGGCGTCGGCGTATGAATCACTCATACGACTGTCAGCGCGAGTCTCCCAATACGCCGACAAATCTTTCAATTTTTTGATGATGTCCATTGTTTCCTCCAAGCTCAAGAACGTGTTGATCAGTGGGCGGCGTAGCCGATCCACTGCATTAAATTGTTATGCTAAATCCGCATCACCGCTGAGTATAATTTTTCCATCAACTCTGGAAACGATGTCCATGCCGGATTTTTTACAACAATTGTATTCCCCGGAAGGCCCCCCGATATATTCAACTTCAATTTCAATATGTGGATCAAATCCGGGAACCTTCATAGAAGATAATTTTTCAATTAATTCAGAAAGCTTCACTTTAAACCTCGTAGGAGTATAACGCCGCGATCACCGGATCGGTTCTTTGCGTCCGGTGAATTAGCTGGTTATAGGTTTGTCGGCGTAAAACATGCCAAATAAAAACCCGCAAAGTCTCCCAATTCTCCCAGGGTACTTAAACTGTAATTCATATAGCCAATACCCAGGCAGTTCTTTTTCTCGGCCTTGTGCTATTAAATCCTCTTTAGCCATTGATGGAACCCACCCCACGAAAAGAGGCTTTATAGATGGTTGAAACGGAATCGGTTTGTATTCTCGAAATTTCATTTTTATACCTATAACGTTAGAAATCAGCATCGGCGGCCCTTTGCCGTCTGCTGTATTGATTGGTTATGTGTCACCAACTTCTATGAACCTCATGAATTGTTTCAATCCCGTCATATTCATCAATTTCCCATTCAACATCATCTGGAACATCTACAATACGAACTTCGGCCAAGTCCCCGCTTGCCTTTTCTTCGCCAATTTTTTCAATGGCAGCAATAAGGCGAGGGTCTTTTCGATATTCCAGGTAGTTACCACTTTCGATTCCAAAAGATTCATTGTCCAAATAACCATAGCCATCCCATTTGAACCCAAGTTCATCAAAAACGGCCTTGCTTAATCCGAACCCTCCAAAACATTTATTGACTGCTATTTTCATTACAACCTCCTATACACATAATGCCGGAAATAACCGGCGGTTTTTAAGTCCGGTTCATTGACTTGTTAACCATGAGCCCCAAAATCTGACAATTCTTTCCCGTCATGGCTTGATGTCCAATCCGGCTCAGAACATTGACAAAGCGAATAATGTTTGCCACATATACGACACTTTTTGTAGACAAAATGTGGGCTATTATTGAGAGATGCTAAGCGTTCTTTGATATCACCACAAGTACATTCGCCGATGTGATTATTACATTTTACGCAATACATAAAACAATCCTTTTCTAAATAGTAAATCATTGTTGATTAGCGATTCCAAAGCTCCCGTCCACAAAAGGCACAAAAATTATTTTCTTTGTTAGCCACTCGCCTCATCTGGATAGGCGGTTTCAGTAAGCTCGTGTTCGATACATCCAAGCGTTTGTTTATTAAACGCCCACCATGACCAAGTTTTTTTGAAGGTCGGGTGTATCAACACCGTTAACAAAGACCGGACGACATCGAACCAGTTATCCGGGTAAAGTATGATACCGTATTCTTGATTGTAATAATATCTCATTTTACTCCTTGCCCCTCCAATTTGTTTAGCACAGGGTCGCCAACCTCCCCAGGTAAACGACCCTGTGCCCTCCGGCCAGATGAGCAATTATTACCCATCTCGCAAATGCCGAGCGTATAGCTCAAGGGCATCGGCTATTTGGTTGTCGTTGCCGATTCTTTCGCTTGAGAAAAAGCAGACAATAACGTCAAGCGCGCTTAGAAAATTGGCTACTTGATAGCCTTGCGCTGACTCGCCTACTTGAACTGATAGGTATGTAGTCACGTTCTTCCTCCTTATAGCTCAACCTTATGTTTGATCTTCTTGGCAAGCCTGTCAGCCAAAGCCATAACTTTATCAGGTATCGGCCTTGCACCATTCTCATACTTGCTCAGAAGCGTGACGTTGATTTTTAAATGATACGCCATTTCGGTTTGAGTCTTCATTAGATTGTTGCGTATCAGCCTTAGTCGTTGGCCGCTTGTATATTTTTTCGCTTTCATGATTCATACATTACTAAAGTTTTTTTCGACTGTCAATAAAAAAAATACTTGACATGAAAATTAATCTGTGTTTATGATATAACCGTCATGTGTGAAGCCGGTTGAACCGGCGGGAGTTTTTATAATAGATATGGGAATTACCTAAACTAATACCTGAAAGGAAGGTGTGCCATGTGGTGATAATCATGTCGGCCCGTGAGGTCGGCCCGGTAAATATCCAGCTAAAGCCCGCCAGGTTTTTCTGGCGGGTTTTTACAGGGGATTTACCATGCTCAGATCAATTACACACAAAAGGAGAAAAACATGTATCTAACAAGTGAAAACGTTGAGTCTGTTTTTATGGATTGTCTTTTTAGAGATGGTGAAGACACATCTGATCCGGCAATAGCGAAAGGCATTTTTAATAATATCGGTTTTCACAAGGGCCGAATAAAGTCACATACAGATAACATTTCAAGTATGCTTTCACAGCTCCCGGAAGAGTTCCAAGAAGATATTGGAGGCGGAATGTCATTTTTAAACGCCTGTAATAATTCAAATGGCGAACAGTGGACAGGCCTTCATCGAATAATGGAACAGCTTTTTTGCCTCGGGATGGCCTGCGGTAAAGCGAAAAGCGTGATGCCAAGAGAAATGTGGTCTGTCCTACCGGGCGGGATGCCGTATTATGCCGTTTCGAAATAGCTTTCAACATAACCATGCTCAGATCAATTATACACAAAGCTCACATAACACCGCTGATTGATTTCATGTGTTGAGCACCAGCCGATTCCAGGACCTATTCACTTAGGGCGCGATAGGGCAGAAATGGTATGTGTTTTATTTTAACAGTTTGAATTATTTTAAGGTGATTTATGTTAGATGTTGGCAATAGATTTGGTAGATTAGTTGTTCGCTCATACCACCACAGGAACGAAAGGAGGCAAGCCTATTATTTATGTGTTTGCGACTGTGGCAAAGAAAGCATCGTAAAAGAAGATAATTTGAAGCGAGGATACACCAAGAGCTGTGGATGTTACCGGCGTGAATTTAATTCTTTAAAACAAAGAGAAAAACACCATAGGTGGAAGGGTGGGCGAAGAATAAATTCAAATGGCTATATACAAATTAGGATCCCAGACCATCATCGTGCGCACCCTGACGGCTACGTCCTTGAACATATCGTGCTTGCCGAAAAAGCTCTTGGGAAGCCACTACCCCAAAAAGCTCAGGTTCATCATTTTGGTAAAAAGACAGACAATACCAAGCTTGTAATTTGCGAGAATCAAACCTATCACCAACTTCTTCATAAAAAAGCACGAAGGGCGAGTCTTGAATAAGATCAGGAGCGGACGGCAAATAGGCAATAAGAATGTAGCGCAGTTAACCATCATTACAGGGGACCATATGAGAGGCACAGTAGCAAAACGCCTAAGGCGAAATATTTTTGGCGACCATTCTATCAGAACCAGAGAATACAAAACAAAATCAGTGATTGAAAAATTCGCAAGTTTTATAATGGTTGGTATTAGAAATATTCCGGTGATGATGTCGCGCGGAAGAGGAACTGATCGCCTTAAAGGGCTTCGGGCTGACTACCAATTGGCAAAGAAACAGTACAAGCGGTCCCCTAATTACCATTAACAGCTCTTTTAAATTTGCGCCCGAAGAAACAACCATCTGGAAACCCCTTGCCCTGACCTGTTGCAAGATGGGTACTGCAAAGCGGATTATCACGGGCAACAGCGCACGAGCGTAGGGTAGAGGCTACGCAAAGCTTTGGATCGGGTTGAATGTATAAGCGTTGGTGAGGGCGCAAAACAGTTCTTTCGAATTGCTTGCGGTGGCGGAATAGTAGACGCTTAGTTATGTCGTAAGGTTGGTACTGTCCTGGCAGAAAGGTTCTGAATAGGTTAGCAGGAGGTCGCTTAATCCAACCATCCAAGGTGCAAATCCTTGGCCGCAAGCAAGGAGAAAGAATACCGGCTACACTGGGCGGTGGGGAAACCTTAAGTCCCACAAATGATGGTGGGTGATTATAATGTGTGCAAATAAACCCGCCGCCCTCTTAAAACCTTGGTATACTTTGAGGTAACAATGTGATCACCGCGTTATTCATCAACAGGAGGTTAGAAAATGATTTCCATCTGCGACATAAAAAATATCGACGGCAATATAGAGGTTGTCGACCAAAGAGATTTCAATATACCGGACTTGTCAGGTGTTGATTTTGCGTGTGATGTTTGCGCCAAGGCTAATTGCGACTGCGGTTGTGACAAATGTGTCATTAAAAGAATCACTGAAGGTAGGGGAGAGTGTGAATAACCAATTCATCCAGGCGATCCCAAACACCGGGCCGCCTGATCAACATGTTATGTGTCACCATGAATTAAGAAGGGGGAATCTATTATGACGGACATAATTGCATCAGTTTTAGGGATTGTGTTGTTGGTCATTGTTGTCGGCTTGTTCATGTCAATTCCTGTCTGGATATTATGGAATTGGCTTATGCCAGATATTTTTAATCTTTCCAGAATTACATTTTTTCAGGCATTGGGCCTCAGCCTATTAAGTTCTTGCTTATTTAAAAATAGTACAAGTTCCGGCAAGAAAGATTAATACATAACAACCAGGGCGTTATCTCTCAATTGAACAGGAGGGGAAATGAAAACAGGCGATCTAACAAACGGACAAATAAGCCACCTCGATCCGCATATCGGCCAGGTCGAAAAAGAACAATCTGCGCTATTCCATGAACTGGTATCGCTTCGGGAGGTTAGGGATCGGATTAAAGCTGTTTATGAATCGCTTCCGGACATACCGGCTATCAACGAT
Source organism: Desulfobacteraceae bacterium (assembly GCA_050123415.1). Lineage (GTDB taxonomy): Bacteria > Desulfobacterota > DSM-4660 > Desulfatiglandales > HGW-15 > JAAZBV01. The sequence continues at coordinate 16,074 of JASFHE010000009.1, forward strand.
ATTTTGATGTATGGAACAGCGCCACTTTTAAGCAACCTTGAACATGTTGTTGATGCTATAACAGCTATTACTGACGCTGATTGGGATTTGACTCATCATCTGGAGGGGGCTATTGCTGATGAATATAAAGATTAGTTTTGTCTATACCCAACATTGATATTTTAAATACGTATAGAGTAAATTCTGACCCCGTGATAATAATGGGCTTTCGATCTAAGCAACTTCTATTTAGTGCTTATCACATTGGATATCCTGCTTTGCCAACTTCACCCAGGCAATCAGGCCCCCGGCCATGGGGAATGGGCGGCATCAGCTTCAATAGCGCCCACGACTTAGATCTTAAAAAGGTTAACTGCATGTCCCTCTGATTGGGCGGTTTCATTCATGGTCGCCAAGCCATGCCGAGGGAAGACTATTTTGAATAAAATAAACCGTATTTTCCAGAAATACAAAATGATAATTTCAATATTTGGCATTTGTTAAATCTATAAACAAAACAATGGTATTCACAAAATCTATACGAAGTATTGAAATTATGTATTAGACAAATGGAAACACATAATGATATAGGTATTCACATGGAAACAGAAAAATTAATCTCGATCAATCAGGCTTGTGAACATCTTGGTATAAGTAGGCCGTATATATACCGGCTTATCAATGAAAAGAAGTTGCCCTATTATGTCGTTGGCACATTAAAAAGATTTAAGGTGTCTGAACTCGACGAATGGGCGAAATCGAGAAATAAATAATTTCAAAAAAAGGAGACACTAAATGCCAAAACAAGGAATTTTACATGACTATGATTTAATGGCGAACGCCGAAGAATCTGCACAGAATCAAACATGCGCTATTTGCGGCACTTCTCCAATTGCCTTTCAATGGAGCGACTATTCCGGCGAAGGCATGTGTACCAAGTGTGGTTGCCCTTATCAACTTAAAAGGGGTTCTGACGAACAGCAAAAAGAAGGAAACTATCCGTATCTCAACGTCAAGGCGGAATGTATTTCTGTTCTTAAAGAATACTGGGACGATACTAAAAAATTCGTCTGTTACGGCATGATGATCGGCCCAAAGCCTGGGTATATAGAGTTCATTGCTTGGGCTAAAAAACACCACCCGGAAATACTATCTTAAAAATGATTAAACAGCTCATACGGGAGTTTGTGAAGAAATGAAAACATATATAGCGGTCCTAAAAAGAGCTATACCGGTAAATGATTATTCAGTTGATACTTTAACGCACATTTGCACAGAACATGAAACCGTAAAGTCTGTTATGGAATGGGCCGATAAAAGGTGCGCTGGATCAGCGGTATTTATCAGCATCGAAATAACAGAAGCTTCTTAGAAGGCGAAATCGAGATAGGTGCAAGCGAAACGTGGTATAATAGTTTCTAATTTTCCAGGAAAGGAGCAAGTGCATGACAAAACCTCTTGAATATAGGTGGTATATTCCATGCTTTGATCGTAATTGGGTCAATTGCAGATCATGCAGAGAGGTGTTCTGGAAACTATCTATTTATGGCAAGCGCAAATGCCCTAATTGCAAAAGAAAAAATAATGGGACTAAGTAGCCATCAACCCAACCACTTCTTTAGAAGCCAACGACCACAGGTAAACCCTGTGGATTGTAGATATCCGCTCTAAGCGGCTTCCACGTTCGGCGTATTGGCTGACGCCCTGCTCCGTATATTTAGAGCAGCGATTTTATCAGCCATCCCGGAATGGCCGCAAGAAACACAGGAGAAAGAAGATTGAGTTTTACGATTCCTTTTATCGATACAGCCGCAAATAGGACAGGTCCTGGACGTGTTCCTTGGGTCAACCGGAATAACAAGCACCTGTGCTATTTTTGCTTTGTATTCGATAAAACTCCTAAGCTGAGCGAAAGCCCAGTTGTGCAATATCGCCCTCCCGGAGCGCCTGGCCGTAACCCGTTTGCGGATATGCTTCAAGTCTTCAACGGCAATACCGCGTCCGGTGCGTTGCGCTTTTTGGACGATATGTTTGCTTATACAGTGATTTACATCAATGGAAAACCTGCGTTCTTTGCCGGACAGTTTTTTCAATCTGCGTTTAGCGGATTTTGTGCCCTTTGCTTGAAGGCGCTTTCGCAGCCGTCTATGCCTGTGACGGACACTTTTGACCACGCTTCCAGAAAACACTTCTCCATCAGAGTCAACCGCGACATTCACAACGCCGAGATCTACACCGAGAAAATCTTTCGGGTCTATCGGGTCATCATCAGGGTACACACAGTTTTGCAGTATGTAAAAACTGCCGTTCTTAAAAACGAGGTCGGCCTGGCCCTTCGCTCTGCGAAAATGTTGAGTCCCGTAAGCTCCGATAACAATCGGAATAACCATCCTATCGGTAAGAGATGTGATAGAAATTCTGTCAACACCTTTATAGGACATCAATTTATTATCGAGAACTACGGCACCCATAGGTTTAAAGACGTGCTTTTTCGTTTTGTCCCTGCGATAGTTTTCAACCACCTTGCCAATCGCTCGGACTGCAAGCTGAGCCTTAAGTCCGTATTTTTCTCTAAGACCATAATAACATTCCCTGTGCAATTTAACCTGGGAAGCTGTTTTAAGCCTATATGCCACTTCGGACACATCGTTGCAAGCCGAATTGAATGTGGTAAAAAGATCTTTAAGGCGTTGTTTTTGTTCTGTGTTTGGCAGAATCTTTATTTTAAGCGTCAAATTCATATTGACAATATATATCCATTGATGTTAAGTGTCAACCTTAAAATAACACACACTTTTTAGGATACGGAGGAACAATGAAGAACTGCATTGGCTGCAAATACGCCAAATGGGATAGAACAAAAACCGGCAGGCTTTCCCCTACCGGCGAGGGTAGGTGTACCTTTGCCATAAAAATGCCGGTGTTGCCAACGTCTATGTTTTGGTCGTTCCGGGTTGAGCCGAATCCTTCAGGGGGTTTTATCAACAGGCGAAAAGAGTTTGAAAATCATTGCCCGTGCTATCAACCTGAATAAACGGAGGAACCATGAAAGACGGTGATATTTACCGATGGAAATACACGCCAGAGAAATTAAAAGAAAAGGACGATGGCAATAACGGAGGGACAACATATTGGTGCTGTTCACGTATTGGGATATGGAGTGCTGAAAAGGGACGACTTATTGATACTTATTGGCATTCAGGTAGCGGCCATTGGTTTACGGCTGACGATATTGGAAAGATAATAACAATAACCTATGTTGAAAATTTAAACAATCTGAGAAGTGTAGATAAATGCGAGTTCAACAGCTATGACGACTCTGATTGTATCGATATATCCCATGCAAATATGATTCGGGGCGGATTTTATATCAAGAAAACTGCCACCCCCAGCATTGATAAAAAGAGGCGTGTGTTATTAGCACATATCGAGCACCATAAGAGAAAAGCGAGAAGCCACGAGGCCGATGCCGTGCGATATTTAGAACTTCTTGAAAACCTAACGGTTGACACTTATGTACCATGCAATTCGGATGTATACATACCGAGCGAATAACACCCACTTTTTAGGATACGGAGGAACCATGAACCCAACAATAGAAGACATCAAAAAACTGGCCGCGCAAATCAACGCCATTGACGATTTGTCGGGGTTAATCAGCGTTAACCTGTCCACGTATGGCACCCATAAAAAGTCAGTTCACATGGGCCTTGGTGAGTTCAAGGAAGTGTTTACAGCATACAGCCGGAAAATCCGATCGTTGAACAGCTATGAACTGTTTATCAACATTGACGGCGTTCGGTTTTATTGCATTGAAACGGTTGAACTTGATGATACGGTTGAGGAAATTAGCACCGAACCGGAGGAATAGTAATGGCCGACTTATTTTTAGACATAGAAACCGTTCCAATTATCGACCCTGTGAAGTTCTCTTCTGAAATGGAAATATCCGCGCCTGCAAATTACAAGAAAGAAGATGCTATCAGTAATTATATAGCCACGAAACGCGCTGAGTTGGCATCTAAGCTTACAAAAGATGCAAGCCTTAACCCGGTATATGGTAGAGTTGTAAGCGTTGCTATGCGATATAAAGGGCTAACATTTTCGTGCTGTTCAGATTATGAGCCTACGGTTATTGGGTATATTTATGCGTTTATTTGCAAACAACCCATATCGTGGGGAACGGACAGACTCATAACATATAACGGGAAAGCTTTTGACCAACCATTTATAAACATAAGGGCCGGGTATGAGCTTCTTCCGAACGTTCCAAAGTATGACCAGAGGGTGCATTTCGATGCGTATCTGTATATATCAAACTTCGGTGCTTTTTCCGGCGGCAATTTAAGCATGAGCCAGTCAGCGGTGGCAAAACAGCTTGGTGTTCCGCCGGTAGCTGGATCGGGTGCAGATGTATACGGGTGGTACACGGACGGGCGGTTTGATCAGATAAAAAAATACAATATTGAGGATGTAAAACAACTTGAGGCTATTTGCAATAAAATTGGCATAAAAAACGAAAGGATGCCTATATAATGGACTTGTTAAATAAACTACAACAATCTCTTGTTATCCCAAAGGGTCAATGGAACGAGTTCGGAGGTTTTAATTACCGTTCCTGTGACGACATACTTAGGGCAGTCAAGCCATTGCTTGCTAACGATGGCGTAATAAGGCTAACCGACTATCCGAAGGAGGTTTGTGGCAAAGTATACATAGTCGCTACGGCATCTCTATATGAGAAAGTTGGTGGCAAGTGGGTTCTTACGGCAGAAGCAACAAGCCAAGCAAGGGAGGATGAATCGAGAAAAAAAATGAACCCTGAACAATTATCGGGGAGCGCTTCGAGTTACGCAAGAAAATATGCTTTGGGGGGGCTACTTGGTCTTGACGACGAAAAAGATTCTGATGCAACCAATAAATTCGACAAAGAACAAAATCAATCCTCAGAAAAAACAGCTGTTTCAGGATGGCCCATAGACGACGTTGAGGAAAAAACCGGCACAACAAAATCCGGCCCCAAAAAAGGCGAACCATATACAATGTATATAATTCATTCTGGTAACGAAAAATTCCGCACGTTTAAAAAAGAACACGCAGATGTTGCTATGGATGCTTCAGGCGGCGGCTTAAAATGCCACATATCGTATACTGTTGGGAAATATGGAAACGAAATTAACGGAATAGAGCCTGTGTTCCAAGACGATATTCCTTATTGATTCACACTGGCAAAATCAAGGGCGTCTATATCCAATATTAGCGTTTAACCAGCCGCCCAAGCCGACCGCGAACAGCGCGGCGGCTTAACTAATTGTTATGCCTACAGGAGAAAATCATGGGGCGATGGTCTGGAATAGTTAATTCTACATTGCGATGTGTCGTGGTTCAATCGGGTCGTAGCGAAATCACAACGTCAATGATCGTTGAGGCGGAAGAGCGTGATCGGTTTATCGGTGCCATTATGGAATATGATTTTGGCTACGATTATTTGGAATTCGACGAATACGAAAACGATGTGTGGTTTGACGGTCCATGCGATCTGCCAGGCTGTGTGATGCCTGGGCCGCATTTCTCCAGCGAATGCCATACACCGGAAATGTTGGATGATTATTTCGGCTCAAGAGCAACCCGTTCAATAGGAGGCTAAAATGGATATATTATACAAACTTAAGTTGCACGAAAGACACGCACCCGACAACAATTCTATGTATCGCCGAGTCCCTGGAGGCTGGGCCTATAGCGATATGAATGGAGCCTGCTTCATCCCTTTCAATAACGAGTTCCAAACAGCCTCCAAACAACCAAATGCAGTGGATGCGCAACACCCGTGCGCTTTGGTTGGAACGTGCACTCATCTTGATGATATCTGCCTGGACTGTAAAGAAAAAGTTCAGCGCACCACTGATTAAACCGTTATACGAAAGGCCGGAAATGGACGATATAATCAAAGCATTAAAATCTGCTGATAATGAAGCCACCGAATCTCCTTATTGGCTAATTCTCGATCCGAAGCAAAACATGAGCTGCGATGTGTATTATCTCGCCAGTCAGATAACGGGTCCATTTTTTTGCAGAGAAGACGCAGAGGCGCATCTTAAATCAAGGCGCTATTCGTTTTCCGATCGTGCTGTTGTTTACTGCCATAGTGGATATTGGTCCGATAAATATAGGCGATTGTGCCGTAAAATAAACGTATAACCAGCTAGTACAGCCAACCCAAAACAACCTGGGCGGCTGACCAACACGTTAGGAGCTTTATGGAAATCGCCCTAACCAAAACCATGTCCGGGTTTATTCCGGCAGACCAGCAGACATAGGTAATAAATGAACAAATTGGATAAATTAATAAATATAATGTGTGAAATGAACAAGCCAGACGCCTATAGCGCTAGTGACTATGCTGGATTATCATTCCGTGGCGGCGGTTTCTACTACGGTTATGAGGAAACAAGCGGAGAAAACGACGAGTGGTGTTTTTCGGCAAAGTTTGATGGCGTTGAGATAGTTATCCCATTTTCCAAGCTTGGCGCAAAAGACATGTTCAATGTAAATAACTGCTTGCTTGTTGGTATCGGTTGGGTTTTGGCTAAATATAAATTGTCTTTATAACCCGTAAATCCAATTGAGATTTGCAATGGAAGAAACAATAGCCCAATTCAACGGTAAATCAATGGACCCTTCAAGCCCTGAAGACTTGGAGAAGTGGTCCGGAGCATACAAACGTAATCAGTTTGTTAAATGCCGGACCTATGCGATCAACAAGGTACTTGAGCCAAGCGTGGTCCAGAACAATACTCTTCATGCATGTATGCAGCTGGTAGCAGATAACCACCCGCAATTAAACACTTTAGCAAAGGTTAAGTTTAGTGTAAAGGTCGAACTTGATTTCAGGCATCACGATCAAATAGCGGTTAGGCCGGATGGGACTGTTCAGTTTTCTTATCGCTCATTTGGATTTGCTGATTTGAAAGATATGGAACGGCTTAATATATTCCAAAGAGCGTTTGAGTATTTAGCGAGTCTTTTGGGTATAACTGTTGAACAATTGATCGCTGAGGCTAAGTCAAGGATGGGGAAAAGGGTTCATGGCTAAAACTTGAAGAGAAAGGATACATATAAATGAGCAAATTAACCGAATCCGACAAATACAAACACTGCAATCACCACCATGAATTGACTGAAAATCAAGAAATAGTCGTTATCGGTGGTGATGAATTTGTCGCTGATAAAGAAATGATACCGCTTCTGAGGGCGTTGAACGATGCTGGAATAAAAACCACGTCCCATTGCTGCGGCCACGAAACCAACCGACCTTTTATCCGAATAAGCACTAAAAATATAGAGTTTATCGATCTACGTCAATATGAAGGATCGGCTGTTATTTGTTGGCGTAAACCGGAAGATAAAAAACCTATGTGCTGGCGTGAGAGATGCCATGAATTTTGGTTTGGTAAAGGGTGCTCTGGTTGTGAGTTAGCAGGTGAAAAATTATCTGAAAGTAATGAATAAAGCAATGTATTCAACAACCTACACCAAAGAACAAATAGAGAAAATGCAGTCATTCTTAAACCTGCAATCGCAGGACATGAGTAATAGGCACCCGGCGCTTGAGGTCAACCATGGAATTAGGAGCGAAGATGAAACCAAACGAGATTAAAAACAAAATTCTTGAAAGGTTGTTTGAGACGTCCTCCCATTGTTCTATTTGCAATAAGAGAAGTTGCCCCCATTCGAGCAGGACATTAAATGCCACATTGAAGGTGGACGATGTTCTCAGGGCGATTAATCTTGACGAATATTATTTTAAAGAGGGCTCCGAATGAGTTATTTCCCATGCACTCATAAATCAACCAATGATTTTTCACGACAAACACCCGATGGACGCATTTGGAAATGCAGTGGCTGCGGGAAAGAAGGGTTTTGGGATGATAACTGGTCTTACTACGGTTCCATAGAATGCAAAAAATGTTGGGCTCCCGATATTGATTGGGTTGCATGTTCAGACAGATGTATGGATAAGAAATTATGAATCGACGAATGATCCCCAAAACAAAGCCATACCGAAATAAAAAATACCGTGAGCACGTAGCGGATCACCAGTGCTTGGCCTGTGGCAGCTGTATAAATGTTGTAGCGGCACATCAGACGCTTGGGTATGGGTGCAAGGCCGACAAAGTTTCTGACCTCCAGACGATACCGTTGTGCGATGATTGCCACAAAAAAGAACACCTCGGGCGGCTATCGTTCTGGTCAAGGGTTCTCCATTTGTGCAGTCCTGGCGATAATGTGGATAACCGCAAAGAAATAATAAACGGGTATCTTGCTAAACAGTGTTTGAAATATGCGAATGAATTTTTTAGCAGATTGTTATAATAAGATAAGCGAAATCAACGCATTTGTGTTATAGATAATGCGGGGAAAAGGCGAACGTTGTCCCTCCTAGTGGATTTAATCGTTATATTTCACCCATCATTAAAATATAACATGGTAATCAGTTTTTATTGTCATAATATCCTACAAGTAAAAACAATATTATCAATATAACAAGGGCGAAAGACATTAGAAAATAGTAATGTCTTGAAACCCAATTCACAAAACCCATAAAAAAGTTCATATGATTTACCTCATAACAATGCGTTAAGGCGTGCGGATAGCACAGCCAATTTTATTACAAAACCCTTCATTATCACCAGTATATTGCCAGTTTGGGCATGGCGGTTCCACATCGCCTTGAACGGCTGTTATGGAGGCGCGAGTATTCCAAAAACGGATTGCATTTTCTTCACTCAGGCGAGTAGCGCCCACCGCACCGCACCCACATATAATCCAATGGTCACCCATATCAGCTACGTGCTTTGGCTTTCCGCCACAAAACGGGCATTCTTTGATTTTCACAAAGCCTCCATAACAATGGCTTAACCGGCCTGTCCGGTTAAAGCCTTGGTTATACATCGTATTAGTCGGCCTTCCTGGTTAATATCCCTTGCTCTTTCAGCAGTTTAAGAAACAGTTTGAGCCCCATCAGCTCTTCTGAGCATTTTTGCCAACGGTATCCCAATATACAGCAGCAGACAAAGAGCACAACAACAAGTCCTTCAAGCAGTTCTATAATATTGGCGTCGTTCATTTTTTCTCCTTGATCAATGTTTCGATTATTTCAAGCTCTTGACTAATTGCACTGAGCCTCGCCATCTCTGCTATTTTTGCCTCAACCAGATTGTCACGGTATGCGATTAGCGCTTCTTTGCTTAGTCGTTCGGCTATTCTGATTATTTTTTCGGACGAATATTTTATTTGTGGCATGGTACCTCCTTATTGTTTGAAAATATAGCAAAAAACTTGTTTCCGTCAGTGTGTGTGTCAACGATAATCAATGTCAATTCAGCGCCGCGATATACCCACTTTTTATAAAACCGCGGAGTGTAAATTTCATCCACATAGTAATCGCCATCGGAGTTGAATTCTTCCATGTTCTCTGCATACTTAACCGATACGCCATTTTCATGCCATACCATATCTATTCTGTCGCTTATTGGGAAGACAGACCAACCTTCGACAAATCCAACATGCTCGTATAATTCTCTTTTCGCTGATTCGTACTTCTCGGTTAAGTTCATTGTGCATACCCCAATTTAACTGCATTTTGTCCGGCAGCGGCAGGATTGTCCTCCATCAGTTTAGTCCACCCAGGCCCTTTATAATGAAAATCATCGAGATCGGGATGCGACCCATTTTGTCGATAGCCAAATTTAGCATCGTCCCAGCCCTTTTGGACCATCAAAGATCCTGCACCTGTGGGCCGTGGGTGGTTGTTATGAAATGCCTCGTATCCTGTTTTCCATGTTTGTTTTTCCATTTTGTCCTCCTGTTAAATTGTTATTGTTTGATTATAATACCGGTGTTGGTCGTTGTTTTCATGCCACATACCAATGCATGCACCATGCCAAAACAGATAAAAAAATAAAGGCAATAAAAACAGGTATATGGAAAAGTAAGGATTTAACCTCTGGATACAAAACACCCAAAACGCCATATAATTCGGTTCAAAATCTTAAACCGCATAAAAATACTTTACATAACTACTTGTATATGTTAGAAGAAATAAGCTGTGGGGAAGTTCAAAATCATAAACCATATATAAGGTGTTGAAATGGTTTACTTTATTCAAATAGCAAACAATCCCAGGTATATCAAATACATTGAATAGGTTTAAAATCCCTTTCAGGGTCACTCGGTTTAGGTTCTTCTCTCTGAAAGAGCAGGGGCTCAAACTGTTTCTTAAACTGCGGAAGGTACCGTTTGCATTTTGGGCATTCTTTAGGATTGTCTACCCGAGCCCTCCATTCATAGTTACACAGTGGACATTTCATAAGCGCCGCCTTTCTGTTATTGGTGATATTATATTATCATAATATAATGCCGGATTACAAGCATAAGGTTGACAAACCCCCAAAACAATGATATATACAGAAACAGAACCTATTCACGGCAGGAACTGTCGGGTGTGCTTCTGGACGTACGGTGCAGTAATGCCGGCGGATGAAGGAAGAAGGTCGATTTTGACCCGTTCAAGACCGGCTATCACAGCGGCAAGGTCGATAAAGCAGGAAGCATGGATTTCATGCAGGCCAACATTCAATCCTGCACCCCGGGAGGCGAGGGTAGCGAGAGCCTGAGTCTCCCGCAGGAGGGTAACTCGCAGATGATAGTAAAAATTGTAAAAAATATCACATATATAGTAGTTTTTATGGCGGCGGCAATGATAGGGTCAGCCGCTTTTTATTTGGTGGTGAATATGTTTGTAATGGCCTTTCGACGTACATGGATGGTGGGATGAATATTATACTTTTAATGTCCATGTTGGTTTTATTTATCTATTTGTTCAACAAACTGCTTCGAAGACGATCACACTTCGGAGATGGTTCGGATGGTAATTTAATCATTCATGGAGAATCTGCGCTTATAAGAGATATAAACTGTGAAAACATTATAATTATTCCAGGTGCAATACTTTTTACCATGGGGTTTAAAGTCAACGTGCGAGGATGTTTGCGGAATAGCGGGACAATCTATGGGTGGTAGATGGACTTCAGGGATCCACAAGAAGATATAATTTCAAGGGCCAGCACGGATGAACAACGCCAGGCAAGGCGAAAGGATATCTCTGAAAAGTTCGATCGCCATTATACTTGGAGGTGTTTTTTTCAACCCGGAGGACGGGAAGCTTGATATTTTAACTGAGGAAGGATTGTAATGAAAAGACGGTCTTTTATTAAAACACTAGGTTGTAGTATGGCTGGTCTTGTATTTGCTAACAAACAGGTAAATTCTTTATGTGCAGATACTCCATTAATGGGAAACGACAGAGACAGCGACGAAGATTTACAAGGCTTTATGGACAAAAACATGAGAAAAATACGATGTCATTTCAGACCTTCCGGAAATATTACATCAAAAACGTGCAGGATTTGTCGTGGAATAAATCTCCCATGCCACGGAGTACGGGAAAGAATATGCTATTGGTACGGGAAAAAAGGGTCTGTGTTCTATGAAGTTGTTGAGAGTGCTGAGAGGAACAGAGTAAATATTTATATTCTTAAGGAGCCATACGACGCGTCAACAAATAAGCTGGTTACGAAAAACGCCTTATGGTATAATATTATGCCAGGATATCAGCGTTTTACAGGTATAACCGATGGAGAGCTATGATTCAATCAGACGCCATAGTCCTCGGAGGTGGACAAACTATGGAGAGCGATTATTATTTCGCAAGCAACCTCTTAAAAATGAGGCCCCATGCCATAATAGCCGCCAACCATCATTACAAATCCGTGATAGACCGGCCGGATACAGTATGTTTCATCGATGATATATCTCAACACCCCAAAGGGCACCCCCTGAACTCAATTAAAAAAATAACCTGGAGAGTTTCAATCAGGCCCGGTCAATGTGATGAGGCCATAGAGGATTTCAATGACTACGGTATTCACGATAGCGGATCTTTGGCAGCGTGGTATGCCCTTAAAAATTTTTCCGGAACGGTTTACCTGTGCGGGTTCGATCTAA
>JASFHE010000010.1:0-27997 GCA_050123415.1 Desulfobacteraceae bacterium
CACATTTTTACCTGAGTCAATTACTGGTAATGTAGGTATTAAATACGATCATCCTGTTTTAAGTGTAAGCCCAAAAACAGGCCAGCCTGAATATGACACATCAAAGGCAAACGGTGTATTTATATCAATTAAATTTGAGTTTCCGACCTCAATTGAGTTTTTTGAGGAGAAACCGGAATAATTTAACCTTTATTTAAATAGAGGAAAAAAATGACCGACGGTTTGATATATTTTAAAGACGGCGAGTTAATTACTGAACAAGGCAGTACTCGTATTTATAGAATGAATGGTAAATTGTTTTTGGAAAAAGACCCTGGACATACTCTGTGGGCGTTAGAAGATGAACTTCCTGATTATATAGAGCAACTGGCTTCTTGGCCCAAAGGTGATTGCTTAGAGATCGGGCTTGGTCTTGGAGTTGCTTCTAAATATATTTTGAGTTTTCCAAAAGTTAGATCGTTAACTACGGTTGAAATTGATAAGGATGTTATAGCTGCTCAAAAAATAGCTAATCCTATTGATGATGACCGCCATTTGATTTTAAATGCGAATGGTTTGTATTATGCTTATGAAACTAACCAACTCTTTGATTTTATATTTTTAGATTTTTATGATGTTATTGATGAGGACACAATACCAGCTATAGCTGATATGGTTCTTGCGTGTGAAAGAATAATTAAATCTGATGGTAAAATTTTAGGTTGGTTGGACAAACATACTGAAGGCGACGATATGGCTTTGTTTATGTCGCTATTTGAATAAGGAGGAAACATGCCTAATAAAGATGGTACTGGACCCAATGGTAATAGCAATTGTAATAATTGTTGCGCTGCTAAGAAAGGTGGCCGTGGCGGTCGAAAAGGCGGTAAAGGCGGCCGTGGTGGTTGTAAAAAGTAGGAGGTAATTATCGTGGGATTTAATTCTCTTGATGAATTGATAGAAAAAGCCAATGAGGTTATGGGAAAAGTGTCCGGAAAGAAGTTGACAACCAAGGACAGAAAGAAAATGAAGTCCACAACTTTTTGCGGGCCTGGTAGATCTTTTCCAATCCCTGACTGTAAGCATGTGGCTGTTGCTAAGACCTATTTAGCCCGTTCAAAGTTTTCTGCTTCAACAAAGAAAAAAATTGCGGCTTGTATAAATAGGAAAGCAAAACAATTAGGTTGTAATGTTTCAAAAAAAGCAAAAGCTGATGAAGAAATTTTTATGTATAAGAATTTGAGTACAGAAGAAAAACAAATTTATTCTTCTGAGATATTTAAAGAAACAAGGGCATTAGTAGAACAGTCAATTAAAAGCCCAGACATGGAATTGTATACTACTGAAGAAAGTGATTGTCCTTGTAAAGATGGAAACGAATGATCTATTAATGGTTGAAGAAGTAGCCAGCAAATGTGCTCTTTGTGAGTTACATTGTAATCGTATTAATCCCGTTTTTTCCAGAGGGCCAGCATCAGACTTCGTTATATGCGGTATGATTCCGGGCCCTGATGAAAACAAAGCTGGCTCGCCTTTTGTTGGTAGATCTGGTCAGTTATTGGATATGATTTTAAACAGATTACACTTAGCTGATTGTGTTTATATAACTAACATCGTTAAATGTGCGCTATCTCCAGGGATATCTTTGAAACAGGAATGGATTGATAGTTGTATAGTTTATTTATTAGCTCAATTAGAATTATTAGCCCCTAAAGTTGTAATTACATTGGGAGCTGATGCTACTAATGGTCTATTGGGTAATCCTCTTGCTACAAAGATAGGTGATTTGAGGGGTAAAGCTCATTCTTATATGGGAATACATGTTGTTCCTACGTATCATCCTTCTTATTTAATAAGAGGTGGTGGTACTGAACATAGGCATTATGGGAGAGTTAAGGAAGATTTTGAATTAGCAAAATTTATTTGGCAGGCAAAGACTAAAGAGGGAGGTAATTGATATGGGTGGTATGTTATGGACTTTGGGGTTTGGTTTGTTTTGTGCAGTCGCAACTTTTGTTGGTTGTGTTATTTGGGCAAAGAGGGACAAGAAGAGTTGGGAAAAGACTCTACATTTCTTCGATGTTCAGGCTAAAGTTGATGAGTTGTTGAACAAGACCGATCTTGATGAGAAGGCAAAAGAAACATTGACTTCAATTAGAAATGGAGTAGATGAGATAGTAAAGAAGTAAGATGGGTACGGGGGTGAATCGGATTCGACGTTGTGAAATGAAGCTAAAAGCTCGATGCGTAGACTGTACAATCTACGAAAAAATTGTGCACCTAAACATAGTTGGCAACTCTATGCTAAGATATGCTATGGCCTCCCTTGACGGCGTTGTCGTTGAGAAGACCGGGCAATCGCTACCTGCTTATATATAAATAAGCTTGGCCTCCGGCAAAGCCAGGAAACAGAATTTGCCGGCCTTAACAGGATTGATATAATTAGGCCCGGCAGAGCCTAGATCTGTCACTTTAGATTTGAATCATCGTAAACCTTTTAGAAGAAGCATGGCGGACCGGGGAGTCGGAGCCCCGCACCTCCACCAAAGTGATTGGAGAATGAAATGATAGAAATAGATGTAAAATTGATTCCGTTCGGTATGAGAGAAGCCGAACGTTCGATAGGTAAAATTACCATAATAAATGACACTACTGGAACTGCAGCTGTTGGTAATTATGTTTACGCTATTAAGCATGACAGTGGAGAAGAAATTACAGGCGAACTTAAAAATCATAAAAGAGAAGATGGAATTTTTAAGCTTTTGCATTCTGTTTTAGAAGACGCAATATAATATGCGCATCCCAATGTTCCAAGGCAGGCGAACGGGTCTCCAAAACCTGTTGGCTAGGTTCGATTCCTAGGGGGTGTGCCAAGGAGAAAAGATATGTTTGTATTAAGTCCGAATGATAACAGAGTGAATGATGATAGTGCTGCTGCTAAGGATAGAAATTTTGGTGGTAATCGTAAGGTGACTACTAATATCCAAAAATCAGAGGATTATACAAAACCAGGTCAGGGCCGCAGAGCAAATCTAAGTGGCGATGCAGAAAAGAATATGACTATGCCTGAAGCTACTATGGATATTGATGATATGAATGATCCACAGGCTAGAAAGCGTGAGATGTCGAGGAGAGCGGAGACTTCTACTACAGGTGCTGATAATCAATATAGAAGGGCAGGTGACGGTGATAAGATTTATTCTGATTCTAATAATAGACCAGCTCCGGATACTAGAGGCGACAGTCATATTGAGCCTGATCCAAACAAAAAACACGGCAGCAGATTACCTAACATGATAGGTGAATATCACGACAAACCGGCTGATCAGAATACTGCCGCCGATCAAAAACCAAGGTAAAGGAATAAACTATGAAAAAGTATTTGGATAAGTTTCAGTCCCCATTTTTAAGATGGTGGATGATGTTTGTTTTAATTTGTTTAGGTGGAGTTGCTTCATGGCACTTTGGTCTTTTGAGAGAAATAGCTGATAGTGATTTCACACGAATTAGTTTCTTTATTTATGCTTTATTTATGTTTTATAGTATTTTTACTGGCTACAATACTAAGCAGGCAGTCGGCCAAAAAGCTGAACGGAAATTAATCGAAAGACGTAATGAGTCTGCCTGGTTCGTTAGTGACATACTAACTGGTTTGGGTATGATAGGTACTGTTGCTGGTTTTATTTACATGTTGGGCAATAGTTTTACACAGTTAAGTGTTGGTGATGCTTCAAGTATGATGGCGGCTCTTAAACAGATGGGTGCTGGTATGGCAACGGCCTTGTATACTACCGGTGTAGGACTTGTCTGTAGTATATTGTTGAAGATACAGGTATTTAATTTAGACCAACACCTAAATTTTGGTTGGGGTAAAGCTAATGATTAGAAGACGGGATGATAACAGACCTTTCCTAGATCTGTTAATGAACTGTCTTGTGGGGTTTGTATTTTTGTTTATGGCCGCGTTTATGCAGATTGTGCCGGATAAAAAGGATTTGAAAAAACCAGCTGCTGAATTTATTACTACTATAACTTGGGATTTATATAATTCTTCTGATGTTGATGTTTGGGTTAAAGATCCTGCTGGAAATTTAATAAGTTTTAAGAATAAAGAACGTGGTTTGACCCACATAGACAGAGATGATTTAGGTAATCTTAAAGATACTTTTACATTACCTGATGGCCGTAAGGTTACGTATAAGTATAATCAAGAGATAGTTACAATAAGGGGATTTATACCTGGAGAATGGATATTTAATCTACATTTGTATAACAAGAGAAGTTCTCAGCCAGTTAGAGTTCATTTCAGGATGGATAAAATAAATCCAACCGTGACCACAGTTTTAAGTAAAGAAATTTTGCTTAAAAGGCATTGGGAAGAAAAAACGGTTGTAAGATTTACTATGAGTAATGATGGTAAACTTATACATATGCATGATTTACCGATCAGTTTGGTAAAAGAAAGCCCGTTTATGCGAGGACCTGCTACTATTCCTCACCGCCAAGCTGGTGAAATTTAGGAGATAAGATGGATATATTTTTAGGATATGCTGGTGTTTCATTGGCATTTTTGATAATTGTCTCATTGCTTCTTGTTCTTTTTATCAAAGCAAAAGACATCAGTTACAAAATTAAACTGTTGACGATTCCAATGGTGTTGTGGTATGCTGTGGCTTTATATTATGTACCACCTAATTTTATGGGTTGGCCAACAAAGAAATGGACAGTGAATAATCATGATGTTATAGTTAGACATATTGAAGTCAGAGAAGGTAAAGCTATATATTTCGTTATCATTGATTATAATATGAAGAATGTACGCAAAATGCTTTCCCCAGGCAACGCTTTTTTTCCTTATATAGATGACACTCCGAGGCTCTACGAAGTACCTTACAATTCTAAAGTACATAAAGCCATACTTGATATGCAAATGAAAATAGCGAAAAGAGGTCGGGGTATTTTGAAGATGGATATGGATGCTATGGATGGCATTTCTAAGTTTTCAATGGAAAAAGCTTTTAAATTAGTTGACCCCATGGAACTTTTAAAGAAGGATGAAGATACAACTAATCAAGTAACTTCAGAAGAAGAACAATAGATAGAAAGGGAATTAAAAATGATTTACCCAGAAAAGGTTACGAATTACAATCAAACGGACAAGGAACTAGAAGAATTTATTTTATTTTGGGTTTGTGCTGCAGGTAAGAATGGTAGAACAGCAGCCCGTTCTCTAGATAGATTATTAACAGACCTGGGTATTTGGTTTTCTAAAAAATTTACACCGTTTGGTTTGATCCGTATGGCAAATGATTTTTTAGATTTAGCTGAGTGGATGCGTGTAAGCGGTATAGGTTGTTTTAACCAAAAGGCTAAGACGTTTTATGCTCTGGCTACCTCTGGTCTTGATTTGAAAACTTGTCCAGCGAGTGCTCTTGAGTCGATTTACGGAATCGGTCCCAAGACAGCTCGCTGTTTTATTTTACACTCAAGAAAAGATGCTCAAGTTGCAGGATTGGATACTCATATGTTGAAACATTTAAGAACTTTAGGATATGACGTACCAAAAAACACTCCAACTGGAAAAAAATACTTGACATTAGAGAAAAATGTATTATCTTTAGCTAGTGAAGCAGGCATGAGCCCTGCCGATTATGATTTAATGATATGGAATAGGTATAGTAAATGATATATAGTTATAGTATTAAAGACCATGAACAGCTTTAGAGCCGCAATCCCCTAACGGTGTTCGGGGTTAGGCTCTTGACAAATAGTATTTAGTGCAAAGTTAACAGGCTACTTGAGATTACACTACCGGAAAGGTTTTGCCTCAAACATAAGACTTGTAATACTTTGTAAACAGGAAAATATTATGTCCTTTAAAACAAACATAATTATTTGTAGTTCTTGTAAGCAAACGGCAGAACAAAATGCTTTTGTCGTGGGGCATATTGGTGGTCCCCTAAACCAGAGTTCCGAGAAGGCGGTTCAACTGGAATCGTCGGCCGGTGCCCGATGAGCATCAAATTAAGATTGGCTGTATGTGTGGCAAATGCACCGGAGGCGAACGCGTTGTTTGGAGGGATAATAAACCTGAGACAGTTGTGTATGCAGTTGTTGGTGATATAAAAGGATAGAAATATGGGACCAGATACTAAAAGATGGCGAATGGTTTCTGATGGTTATTGGCAGTATCTTGATTGGTTGTCTGTTTATGGTACTGTTACGCCCACAGAAGATGGTAAATTTTTATGGTGCGCCAGAGTAATGGTGGCTTGTAGATTACCGGATATAGGTGGTCCGCCGCCTAGAGGCAAAGCTCTTACGTTAGAAGGCGCTAAAAAAGTAGTTGAACTTCTTTGTGAAGTTACGGGAACTTAATTATGGCAATTGAAATATTAAAAGAAGAAAAATATAGGAGTCATCCCTATGTCAACATGTCAGAGGATTCTGTTAGAGTAACGTTGATCTGTCCATTATGGGAATGGAGACACGTGAAAGCAAGTTTAATAAAGCAAAAAAGATTTATTTATTTTGAATCCGAAGAAGGTGGTATGTCGGAGTTCGAATTTTCGCTTCCTGAGGAGTTGTCTCGTTTAAGAGCGTGGGGAAAATTACCGATTGATGACAAACTTGTAGAATGGATGAAAACTGCAAAGGTCGGAGAACTTTTTATGCATCGTTTAGGTTGCGCTGTGAGGTTAATTGATGAAGAATGAAACGACACTTGAACTGATAAACACTAATTTACGTCGCTATACTTTTGAATGCCCTAAAATAAAAAAGTGGGTTGAGTCCAAGAGCAGTGGTTTGGTGTTAAACTTGTTCGCGGGTAAGACAAAATTAAAGTTGAATGAAATTAGAAACGATGTCGATGAGACAATGGATGCTGATTACCATATGGATGCTTTAGATTTCGTTATACAGTGGGCATACCTTAAGGAGTACAGAAAGTTTGATACTGTCGTATTAGATCCGCCATATTCTTATCGAAAATCAATGGAGATGTACAAAGGCCATTTGAACAGTAGGTTCAAACGTATAGCCGATAATTTAAAATATATAATACACCCACATGCAAAAATAATATCTCTTGGTTATCACTCGTCCTTTATGGGTAAGGTAAGGGGTTATAGATTAGAAAATTTATGTGTTTTCGCTCATGGCGGAGCACAACATTGTACTATTGGTATTGTAGAGACAAAGGGAAAAATGTAATGGTTGTTTACTTATTATTGATAGGTTTTGTTGTTGGCCTGGTTTTTAGTAGATGGTATTGGCGCAAAGAAATATTGTGTTGTACCTATAAATAATTAGGGCAAGGGCCATTGGTCTTGGTATCGTTAAAACATATCGCTCAGTTTCGATGGCTATTCACCACGGACAGCGCCGGAGGCGCACCAAGTACGACACTGATTAGTATCTTATTTGGTGGGGTAACCTTAAAACGCCCGAAAAAAGTATCCGGTAATCGAAATTTGCCCTATAATTTAAGGCCCAGTAGCTCAGGGGTAGAGCAGGACACTCTAAACGTTCGTGCCGGGGGTTCGAAGCCCTCCTGGGCCTCTAGAGGAGGTTTGAATAATTGGATAGATCTTTTTTAAAATGGGCAGGTGGTAAGTATAAGAGTCTTAGAATGTTTTTTGATGTTTGTACTCCACTTCATGGTTGTTTTATAGAACCTTTTGTTGGATCTGGTGTAGTTAGCCTAAATATACAAGCAGAAAAACATATAATTGCCGATTGTAATGAAGATTTAATAAGTGTGTTTGATATTTTAAAAAATGA
Source organism: Desulfobacteraceae bacterium (assembly GCA_050123415.1). Lineage (GTDB taxonomy): Bacteria > Desulfobacterota > DSM-4660 > Desulfatiglandales > HGW-15 > JAAZBV01. Next base: position 7,765 of record JASFHE010000010.1, read on the forward strand.
TACTTCGTTTAAGGAATCAAAAAATGATTAAAATGAATTTAATGCCAAAGGCTCGAAAAGTTAAACAAAACTACCGTGGTTGGACCGAGGTCTATGTTAGTGTACTTGACCAAAATGCAGTATGTTATGGTGTGCTTATGAAAGAAGAAGACCCTACAAAGATTACAAAAGACCAGTTTGGTAATGTTATATTATGTGCTAATTGTAGATACGCCGACCCTGAGGAAACTGACTATATATGTAGACAAGTTGAATCTGGTTATACAGATGTAACAAGGTTTCATTACTGTAATTATTTCGAGATAAGGGAAGATCTTAAGTATGATTATGACGTTATAACATCTTAAAGGAGAGTAAAATGACATAGAATACCCGCGCTCCTCCTTATTATATGTATTAGATACTAATAAAATAATATAATGAGGAGATACAAAAATGAAACATACTAAATATCCTGAATTGAAAAGTGAATTAAAAGCGTTAGCTAAAGAGATAAAAAAATTAAAATATAAGAGAGATCATTGGTGGGATTTTGACAAAGACCAATGGTGGTATGCTGGGACCGTTTATGTTAAAGTTTACAAGTTTAGGCATAAACATATAGCTTACTGTATGCTTAGAGGTAGAAAATATAAAGAAATAGAATTGAGCTGTCATATAGCCCCCGATTGGCGGTTTGTTGAAAAGGAGATGGCTAGATACGGTGAAGTTGTATGTAATAGTGCGTAAAGATCTTTCTAAGAGTCAGCAAGCTGTGCAGGCAGGTCATGCATTAGCTGAATACTTATTGCATGGCCCGTCTACAGCTTGGCAAAACGGAACACTGATTTATTTGGGGGTTAAAAACGAAAATGAATTGAAATTTTGGGGAGGTTAGCTGACTGATAGGGGGTGTGAGGTGGTTTACTTTATTGAACCTGATTTGAATGATGAAAAAACGGCTTTTGCCGTAGAATGTAATCCTAAATTGTTAAGGAGACTAAAATTATTATGAATAAAGACATGTGTCCTATATGCAATAATAAATTAGTTTTTGAGTCTGAATCAAGAATAGATATAGATGGTAAGGAAATAGTTAGGTCTAAGGCTGTATGTGCTATGTGTGGTTTTGAGAGCCCTGCTAAGGAAATAGTATGTGAATGAAAAAACAAAATCTTGGGCAATTTAATACTAAAAATGATGTGTGGCTTCGACCACACATCAAAGAATTCATATTAGATTCAGGTTGTGATGTTTTAGTCGATCCTTATGCCGGTGAAGGTGATTTATTAAATGCGTTGTCTGGTCATTTTAAATCTTATATCGGTTATGATATAGACCCTTCAATGGGTTGGTCTATAAATGATGGTTTAGTTGATGTTCCGCGGCATGACTCAGCTATAGTAGTAACTAATCCGCCCTATTTGGCAAAGAATTCAGCTACTCGGAATAATTTTGAAAGCTATAAATATTTCGAAGACAACACTATGTATGAGGATTTATATCAGATAGCATTGTGTAAGGTTTTGGATATATATAAGAAAGCAGTTTTTATCATACCAGAAACTTATTTTCAGGCAAATATTTTTAGGAGTTATTTAGATTTATACACAGTTATAGAAGATAACCCATTTGTTGACACAGATTGTCCTGTTTGTGTAGCTGCTTTTACAGTTAACAATGATTTTTTTAAACTGGCGGGTAATAATTTTAAGATATATAAGAATGCTAAGTTTTTATTTGATAGTAATACTTTAGAAGATATAATGCTTAATTTAAATACTAATTGGTGTTCCCCAAGATACCCACTTGTATTTAATGATGTTGATGGTAATCTTGGTTTACGTGGTATAGATGGTATTGGGTCTATGGATAAGATTAAATTCTGTAAACCTGAGGAGTTGGATTACAATCTAGATGGTGTTGGTGAAACATCGAGATCCATTACGGTGATAAATGTAAAAAATGTTGATGTAAATGAGGAATTTATATCTAGAGCAAATTATTTATTAAATAAACTGCGTAAAGAGACCCATGATATTATATTCTCACCTTTTAAAAATAACAATAAGTTAGGGCACAGGAGAAGGCGTTTGGATTTTAGATTAGCCCGAAAAATTATAGAAAAAACAATCGAGACCTTGACAAACTAAAAATAATGATTATATTGTCTGTAAACAGGGCAGAAATAATTGAAAAGGAGATTTAATATGACTGCAAATAGCTATATAAAAGCTAAAATTAAGGAAAAGGACATGGAAAACCTAAATAAAACTAAGGTAGTTGTGTCAAATCATCTTGAGGCAGGGACACCACTAGTTTCTAACTTCGAGAAAAAGATTAAAAAATACTGTGATAAATACAGTAGAACGAGGGGTGAAGTTATTGCTTCGATTTTGTCAGATGATGTAGCTGCTTCTGCATTTTCTAAATCAGCTAGCCGTCAGAGCACAGCTGAAAAAGCTCAGTTGGAATACATGAAATTTGAGCGTGGCGTTAGAATAGAGAGACTGCCTGCATCTGGCCACAATGCTTTGCGTTTACAAGATGGCGAAATTGTTAAAGGAAATAGCTTGACCAAGGCTTTGAATTCCACAAAAACTTTTGATGCCATCAGCACGAACGGGCACACAATAGACTATATCTATCAGAAGTTTACGGATGGTTTTGGTGGGGCTCAGGACAATCAGGCAATGGATGTTTTGAGATTTTTAGAGGAAGCCACCGAATATGTGAACAAACATGATGATCGGGTTCGTTTTGTAACTATTCTTGATGGTTCTTATTACAAACACCATTGGGAAACATTTAGTGCTTTCCGTTCTTCCCGGATATTGGTTGAGACTTCAGACACCTATAAAGTAAGGGGTCGTAAGTCTATTTACTTAACATCTTTGTTTAAGTTAAAGGATAGTGGTGCAGCAAAATAAGCCCCAGACCCGCTAAGCGGGTCACAAGAACTAAAAAGGAGACGATATGGATAACAATATTTTAGATTGTTTATATGCAGATTTTGATGTTAAAGAAAGAATAGGTACTGGTAATACTATGTATAAATATATACCCAACGAAGATGTTATCGACCGTATGAATAAAGTTTTTCAGGGTTGTTGGGATACAGAAGTTATTCAGAAAGAAATAATTGAAGACCAATTGATTTTAGAATTAAGGGTTTATGTTTTAGACCCAACTACTAATCAGAAATTTTTTCAAACTGGTTTTGGAAGTCATCATATTGCTAGATATAAATCCGGACCGAATACTGGAAAAATAATTGATATTGGTAATGTTTTTAAAAGTGCTTCAGCTAAAGCTATAGTTAATGCCTGTACACGATGGGGTGTGGGATTGTTTAAAGATGCTATGGGTAGTGGGGTTAAAGAGAATACTATGCCCAATATACCAACTATGTCTAATCCTACTATACCTGACGACACGACAACGGTAGCTAATAGCACGGGATTTGTGCCGCCGCCAGCTCCGATGCCAGTTCCCGAACCAGCATCTCAGCAGCCGGTTACACCACCTGCACCGCAAATGACTGCTCCGTCTCCGGTAAATCCACCGGTACCGCAGGAGAGTTCTGTGGAAACTACGACTACGTTCTCGGCGCCAGAAGTACCTAATCAGCCCGTGTCGGCCGATATACCTATAGTACAGACGCCTGAAGTGCCCACTCCGAATCCGGCACCTCCTGTTGCAGCACCAGAACCTAATAGTATTCCAATGCCACCTAATGTTCCTAAGCTACCTGAGCCGGCAATAGGACAGCCAGTGAATACACCAGCAGCTCCGGCTCCGGAACCTTCGATGGCTGCACCGGACTTGCCTTTTTCAAAGAATGGTTTGGATGCAATAAATATAAGTGATGTTCAGAGAGTAGCGATTAATGGAATACTATCTAGAAATAATGTTGAATACGAAGCTCTAGTGGCTGATGCTTTTAAAGAGAATGGGGTTGATAAACCAGTCCCTGCTCAGGAGAATTTGAGTTATAACGAGGCTGTTATTATAATTAAATACGGTAATGATAAATACAATAGAAATGTAAATAAATAATAGGAGATATATAATGTCCGAAAATTCTTACAAGGTTACATCGGTGTTTCTAGATTCGGCAAAGAATTTTGAAATCTTAGTAATGACTTTACCCGAAGAGGAATTGAATGATAAGTTAGCTTATTTGGCAAGCAGCAAGGGTAATATATCAAAAAGTTATTACGAAGACTTTCTGATAACAAATTGCGTGGCTAATATAAATCAATTACTTTCTTACATCAGTAATAATTCCTATTATGCAGATAATTTGTTAAAGGTTCGAGCTGAGTTGTTGGAAGAGATTTTTAAATATAACCCAACACTTAAACCTGATAACTTAATTATTAATAAGAATTCAGTTGTTAAAGTCAAAACAACAAAAAAACCAAGAGCAAATGAAATTTTGTTGACTGAGAATGACCATTGGAATACTTCTTATTACGAAGACGCTAAAACTAAAGATGGTGGTTTAAACAATAAAGAACTTAATGATGACGTAGCTAATCTTAAGAAGAAAGCAGGTCAAGTAAAAAACGTAGATGAATTAGAGTATGAAGAAAAACAGGTGTGGTGGGAACAGATTCGTCAGTATGTAAAAATTAAAAAATTCAAAGAGGATGAAAGCCTTGATGTAATCAGCGGGCGTTATTTTAAAAGTGAGTCAAGTTTCCATACATATATAGTTTCAAGTTGTTTGCTGGATTTTGAAGAACTATTTCTGACGTTGGATGAACTAGGTATGACAGGTAAGGTAACTCCTCCAGTCTTAATGAAAGAACTATATAAATTATGTGTGTCGATAAATAAGAAACTTACATTCAAAAATGCCCAAGAGATGTTTGACGGAGATGAGGACCAAGATATTGAAGCTGGCTCTGGTCAGGTCAGAGCTAAAACAGGCGAGCCTTCAACCACACTTCGTGGGAGTAAAAAGAAAAAGAAGAAACGGTTTAAGGATGTAAGTAAACAAGATTTGTTAAGTTTAGCTGATAATATGAAGGTTTTTCTCATCGGCCAGGATGAAGCTATTCATAGCCTTACTGATGCTATTCAGAGAGCAAGTGTTGGGTTGAAAGATCCTCTAAGGCCGATTGGTTCTTTCCTTTTTGCTGGCTCTACTGGTTGTGGTAAGACACTAACTACTAAAGTATTGGCAGAGACCTTGATTAGAGAACGGAATAATTTAATAACAATAGATTGCTCCGAATATTCTTCCGATCATGAGTATGCCAAACTTATAGGCGCTCCCTCAGGATACATAGGCCATGAGCAGGGCGGTATCCTTACCAACGCTATGATGAAGAACCCTTTTTCAGTGGTCGTGTTTGATGAAGTTGAGAAAGCCAGCACTAAAGTGCATGAAATAATGTTGCAGATATTAGAGGAAGGTAGATTGACTGACGGTAAGGGTCAGAGAGTTTCGTTTAAAGATGCTGTAGTTATTATGACATCTAATGTTGGGGTTAGAGAAATCGAAGAGATAGGAAAAACTATAGGTTTCGGTGATGTTAATAAGATAACTGATGATAAGAAGTCTAAAGCTCTTGATGAGGCTTTAAAAAGCAAATTTAAACCGGAATTTCTTAATAGAATAGATGCAATCATAAATTTTAGGACACTGAACAAAGAAGACTATATTAAAATTATAGAGATAGAATTGTTCAAGTTAAACGAAAATATTCAGAACAATGATACAGAATATCAGGGTATAAGATTAACATTTGATAAGTCTGTAAATAATTATATTTTGAAACATGGTATAGACGATAAATATGGCGCTCGTCCGCTGAAAAGATGTATTGAGAAAGAGGTATCGACACCACTCGCCAGAAAAATACTTAAAGAAAGACTAACTTCGAAAGCAGCTATAGATGTTAAATTTAAACGCGGTAAAATAGCATTTGATATTAGAGACCGCGGTGAAGTAGTCGATAAGAAAAAGAAAAAAGTTAAACCTAAAGGGAAGAAGGCATGCTAACATTCGAGGAGTTAGAAGTTGATATAGGCATAGTTCTTAGGACTTTAAATCTGTCGTATAAAAAAGTTAATCTTACGACAGAATCAGCTCAGTTCATAAATGAGGATTTTGGTTTAGTAGTTAGTTTATTGACTTATATAAATGATTACAGCTCTGTTTTTGAGAATTTGAAAGCTAGTTATCCTGGTTATAGGTATGTATTTATTTCTTTAGAGGATGAATTTGTAAAGAAAAAAGATGAAATAATATGGGCTTTGATGGAAGGCGGGTACATGCTCTATATAAGGAAGTACCGACAACAGTTATTCAGGTCGGTTCTTGCAGAAGGATTCGGTGATAAGATAATAAATGAGCGTTTAAAAAGATGGAACAATAATCCTAGATATAAGTTTTTTATTGAGATGAATATAGAGGCTAAGAACATGCCTGTGTCAATGATTTTATCTAATGAGCCAGGATTTTTTGATTATATGCCGAGGGAATATTGATATGACGGACATGTGTAAAAACTGTGAGAAGGTACCAGCTTGCGAGCAAAGTAATTACTGTGAAACGTGTAATGACATTTTGTGGACTCACTGGTCTCTGGACCATGCTAAAGAAATAAAAAAGGCAAGAAAATTACGTGCCGGAGGCCACACTATAGGATGTGCTTGGAATATGGCCCATGGTGATGGTATATGTAGATGTGGAGGAAGAGAGGAAAAATGATTAGATATGTAAATATTAAGCTTCAAGATGGCAGCACTATTGTTGCCTCATTCTTTTAGTGCTAAATTCATTGTTACAAAAGTAAGGACCGGATTGACTGGGTATGATGTTTATTTTGAATCGTTATAAGGAGGTTGCAATGTTCAAAGAAAATGGTAGAGAGAAACCTGCGGACCCGAAAGAGACCGCGCATGCATTAGGAAAAACTTATGAATGTTTTAAGTGTGGATATTCAGAGGTTAGAAACGGTGTTGCGTTTGGTGAAGTCATAAGATGTCCCAAATGCTACAAAGGAACGTTGGAAGAACAAATCGACGTTTAATGGTGGAGGCGGCGGTGGCCGGGCCAGTCTGCGAGCCCGGCCAGCCAAAAGAAAGGAAAAATATGATTACATATAATTATCAATGTAGAAGTTGTAAATATTACAATGCTGGCAATACTGATAATGTAAACTATTGCGATTACGATTCTCCTGAAATGGAGATGATTGAAGGTAAATTAACATGTCTTTCTTACAAGCAAAAAGGAATGTTAGTTCTAAATGAGGAGCCCGGCACAGACTGCAGGATTTGTAAATATTATTCCGGAGATGATACTGATTGCGGCCCGGCACCTTGTATACTAGAGTCGCCTAACCCAATAATCGCAATGGACAATCAAGGCCATTTAAAATGTTTTTCTTTTGAAAGAGAAAATAGTATTTTGGCTTGGGCAAATAATTTATTAGATAAGGAGTAAGAAAATGTTTCCAGAGAAACTTTGGGCCGAAGATATGGACTTTTGGATGGAGTGTCGTATTTGGTATGAGCAGAATGATTATCGAGAAATCATTAATGATATGGCAAAACTACGAAGAGAGAATATAACATTAAAAGATAATTTCAAGCGTCTAAACAATATTATTAAAAGTATGGTTAAGGAAACCTAATGATGATGAAAAAATTAATACGTAATGAGTCCGAGGATTCAGAACGTATAGAAGAAATATCAAGTGCTTTAGCTGAAACAATCAACAAAGATGTCGGTGCCTATACTAATGGTAATACAAAAGAAGCCATTCGTAAAGCTTTAAGAGAAGCAGGTTTATTTAAAACTGTTCGATATACAAAGCTAGTAAAAACTGTAGTATCTTTATTTGGTGTTACTATAGTTGCTGGCATTGTTAGTTGGGCCGTGAATCTAGATAGGACTGTTGCTGCTATGAATACCTCTATGAAGATTAAACAGCAGCAAGCAGAGGTGTTTCAAAGAGACACTAAAACTTACATCGAATTGAATGAGCGCAGCCTTGATGTGATAAGAGAAGGTTTGTCAAAACAAGAATCTTCTACGGATTTAATAAATCTAAAATTTGATACAGCCATGAAGGCTGTAGATAGAATAACTAGGGTTGTTGAAGATACAAATAGAGTTATGAGAAGTATAGAATGTTTCCAAAGAGGAGTACAGAATGTTCACAAAGAAAGAGTTAAATAATTATGCTGATGCCCTTATATGGGGTTTAATGGCTATGAATGACAAGGCCGAGCTTATATCGGACGACGTGGTATATTTACGTGGTGATTATACTGCTTTACCGTTACTTGAAGTATTACACCGGAAGCTACTTGAACTGCGGCTAGATCCTATGCTAAAATTAGGCAAGACCGAGCAGATGGAGGTTGACTTTTACAATATAGCGGAAGGCAAACAGCTAAACGGACTTTATCCTTGGTGGAAAGATGAATTTAAACATGTCCGCGGTAGTATTTATGTATACGCTCCGCTTTCACTTACACATCTTAAGGATGCTCCTGTTGAAAAACAACAGACAATGGCAAGAAGTATAACTCCTTTCCGTGAGTTCCTTGATGAGCAAGAAAATAAAGGACTTTTCTCTTGGACTTTAGGTATGTGGCCAACGCAGTGTTTAGCTGACCATGCCGGTTTAACTTTGGAGGAATATAAAGACCAAATAGTAAAGGCTTGTTATCTGGACAGTGATGATGCTGTTGCTAGTTGGGAAAAAACTCAATCAGAAATTGATTTTGTAAAAAGTTGGTTGGATGCTTTAACGCCAAAGGTCAATTATTTTCATCTTGAATCTAAGAATATTGATTTAAAAATCACCCCGGGTAAAGACCGGATGTGGTTAGGTGGTAGGGGCGCTAATATACCTAGTTTTGAAATCTTTACTTCCCCTGATTGGAGAGGAACCAACGGTGTGTTTTATGCAAACCAACCTTCTTTCAGAAGCGGTCATCTTGTAAGAGGTGTTCGGTTAGAATTTAAGGATGGTTTGGTAGTTAAAGCCTCAGCTGAAGAGGGCGAAGACTATCTTATTTCCACACTGGATACTGATGAGGGGGCAAGAAAAGTGGGTGAGTTTTCTCTTACAGATAAGAGACATTCTAAGATTGATAAGTTTATGGCTGACACGTTGTTTGATGAGAATTTTGGCGGCAAACACGGCAATTCCCACATAGCTGTGGGTAATTCTTATGAAACTTATACTAAAGATGTGTCAGAACTAGATGAAGAAAAGAAAAAAGAACTTGGGTTCTCAAGCTCTGTTGTACATTGGGACCTAGTTAATACAGAAGATAAAAAAGCTACAGCAGTAATGAAAGATGGCAGCAAGACTGTCATATACGAAGATGGAATGTTTACGCTGTAAGGAGTAATCATGGCTGAAGAAAATGGTAATACAGAAACTACTGACCAGAGTCTAAACTTTCTATTAGATTCTAAATATCCACTCTTGCAGGAGTTCCGGGATGCTTGTCCTGGTACGTTTAAGCACTCACAGTCGTTGATGTCGATGATAGAGGGTGTTAGTATAGCTTTGGATTTAGATGAAGATAAGATGAAGATTGCGGCTCTTTATCATGATGTTGGGAAGATGTTTGCGCCAAAGTATTTCAGTGAGAATCAATTGGAAAATGAAAATCCCCATGACGATTTAGACCCTACTGTTAGTTATCAAATAATAACGAGGCATGTGTCTGATAGTGTTGCTATTTTGATAAATAATCCTGATTTTCCTAGAGAGATAATAGAGATTATTAGTCAACACCACGGGACTACTTTGCTAAAATATTTTTATAATAAAGATAAAGATAAGGAGTCTGACTATAGGTATAAAACCACTGAGCCTAACAGTATAGAATCTATGGTTCTGATGGTGTGTGATGCAGTGGAAGCGACAGCTAGAGCACTTGTTCAGGCTGGTAAGTTTGACCCTAATGCAGTTATTAATGATACCATACAGCGTCTTATAGATGATGGACAGGTAGACGGAGTTACTATGAAATTGGGCGATTTGAAAAAGATAAAAACAGCTCTTGCGAAGGAGCTTGAGGGAATGTACCAAAAAAGAGTAGAATACCCGGAGGAAGATAAGGACTAAGTATGTCGTTTTATGATTGGTGTATAGTTTTAGCTGCTATTGCAGCGCTCATGTGTGGTATTAGTGGGGTGGTTGTTACACTTATTTCAAGAAAATTTAAACTGTTTAGAGAAGAAGCAGAGGGCTATAAAAAGAAGTATGAAAGAGAACTACATTTAAGGAAAAGTTCTGAGATAAGACTTGGGAAGATAGGAGAGAACCTTACTCCATTTGTTGAACACTGGCCATGGGACCCAAAGAATTTTAGATTCTTAGGAAATCCTGTCGATGGTATACAGTTCAATGAAGACGAAATTATATTTGTTGAAATTAAAACGGGAAAAGCTCGTTTAAGTAAATCCCAAAGAAAATGTAGAGATATAGTTAAAGCAGGTAATGTTCGTTTCGCTACTTTTAAAATAACCGAGAGCGGAACTAACTTACATATGGTGAATGGAGATGAGTAAAATGGATTTGTTAGAAGCATGTAAATTTTTAATGTCTTTTGTTCCTGATTGGGCAAAAGAAGTGCCGCCAGGATTATTTCCAATGTCTTATGGAACACTTACTTATGATGGTGATTTGAAAGTAAAGCAGGAGGTCGATAAAATAAAGGCATTGATAGAGGAAGAAGAAAAAAACACCGAGTTTGAGAACTTACCAATAATCCTTGATGATACTGAGAAGACAGTGGATGGTTGGTCCAGAAATATTCGCCGGCCAGGAACAGTAGCAGAATTACTAGAGATATGGGATATAGATGATGAGTACGAAGACTCCGCTATGGCTCAGGTGTTAAGACATTTAAGAAGGGTAATGCAATACAAATAATGTAACCTCTTTTTATTTAGGAAGTGTAAATATCATGAATATTACTAAATTTTTTGAAAATCTTTTCACAGATAAAACTGAATATTTTACTGAAAGGACACCCACTGTTTGTGAGGGGTGTTTGTATTCAGTCCCGTATGACTGTGATAAGTGTATAGATCCATATGAAGTAGGAGATTGTTGTCCAGAATATGAGTTTGAAGGACTTTAATGACTAAAGCTTTAGCTTATATTGCGGGGTAGAGAAGTGGCTAAACTCGCTAGGCTCATAACCTAGAGATCGAGGGTTCGAACCCCTCCTCCGCTACCAGTTCTGCTAAAGCGAATGGGCCCTGCCGCGGCAGGGCCTAACACTTAGGAGGTGTTTAGGCATGTGGACTTCTATTTTGAATATTTTAGGAAGTGGTGTTTTTGGAAGTTTGGTTGGTCTGCTTGGAAACTGGCTTAATCAAAGCCAAATAAGAAAGACCAAAGAGATGGAGAACAACCATGAGATAGCCATGGCGAAAGTCCGTATTGAAGTGTTAAATGCGGAAACTAATGCTTCGATAAAAATCAACGAAGCTAAGGTCCAAGGTGCTGTTGATCTTCAAGACTCTAAAGCTTATGCTAAAACAATAGTTATAGCTAATGAAAAAAGTTTTAGCGATAAGTGGATCGATAAGATGCTCGATGTTACTGGCTGGTTTCGATATATAACGATTCCGTTAGCTTTTATGATAATGGGCCCGCTAGCTTTCGTCGATGTTCTTAAAGGTTTTATGCGTCCGACGCTTACAATAGCGTTTACAACTGGTTTTGGTTATTTAACTTGGGCTTCATATTCTATATTAAAGACCAAGGGTATAGCCACGTTGACTCCGGACCAAGCTGCAACTTATTTTATGTTGGCTATAGATACTTGTGTTATGTTGACCACTACTTGTGTAACTTGGTGGTTTGGTGACAGACGGGTAGCTAAAGCTATAGCACGTATGACAGAAAAACGTCTGAGTATGAATGATAAACTTAATAAAACTACTGCAGACAATATAGAAAAAATTGCTTTTTAAGGATACAGAATGGATGACAGAATAGAATTATGGCATATAATTGATGGTAAATATGTACATATAGTATATGTAATTGAAGGTACAAAACATACATGTTATGTTGATGGTCAAATGACTGGCGCATACGTTACAAATGAGGAAGGCAGCGCAGTTACTCATCAATGTACTGTTGAAGATGTTTAAAATTATCTGACACCAGCCATATTATATAAGAGCTGGATGACATGAACTCACCGTCTGAGTGAGTTCTTCGCGGACATAGCTCAATTGGTAGAGCGGTAGGCTTCCAACCTATTAACCTCAGTTCGATTCTGGGTGTCCGCTCAAGTAGGGATATAGTGAAATTGGCAACACAACGGCCTTTGAAGCCGTAACTGAAGGTTCGAGTCCTTCTGTCCCTTCCATTAAGGTTAATTGTTAGAGCCTATATCTAATTTTATTTAACATAAACTATTCTCACATATATCAGGAAGTATAAAATCTTCGTCTGATTTTATACTTCCGGCTTCTTTTTTCTCATTCCCCCCTTGACAAACCCAATTTAATGCTTATATATATAATATGAAAAAGGCAAAAAATAAAAAAATTATTTTTGGAATCCTTCCTCAATATAAAAACCACATTAGTGTTTATCAGGCCTGTCCTTATTGCGGATTTGATGATTGGGCTTCGGTTTCAAAGGACAAAAAATCGGCATTCATTGAGTGTGATAAATGTTTTAATGATTATATTCTTGATATTGGAGAGGTAAAAAAATGATAAAAATAGTTTTAAAGAAACCTACAAGAACCATCATGCAGATTATTCGTCTTGGGTATTGGCGTCCTAAAAGATTGACGCTTAAATGTAATCCAAGAATACATGCTTTTTTATGGTGGAATTTTTAAAAAGGAAAATTATATGGAAAATAAACAAGATATAAATAGCTTTATTTATGGCGCTATTATGGCCGACAAAATTTATGGTGCTAATCATTACAGCCGTCTTGATGTAGTTATCGCAAAGGCACAGGGAAGTTGGTTGACTGACGTTGCTGGTAATCGATACCTAGATTGTTTGGCGGCATATTCAGCAGCCAATTTAGGCCACAATCACCCCCACGTAGTAAACTCAATAGGATACGCTTTAACTCAGAACACAGGTTCAGTAATCTCAAATGTAGTTTATAACATGCCTTTGAGTATTTTCTTAAATAAATTAGCAATCATGGTGCCGCAACTAGGCCCCACTTTTGGTGCAGCGGGCAACAAAGTGCTTCCAAAAAACGGAGGTGTTGAGTCTGTAGAGACAGCTATTAAAGCTATGCGTTATTATGGTTGGGCCCTCAAAGGTATTGAGGATGGAAAACAAGAAATAATTGTGTTTGATAATAGTTTTCATGGAAGGACCACTACCGTTGTATCAGCTTCAACTACAGAAAAGTACAGTAAAGGTTTTGGCGGCCGGTCAGAATTATTTAAGTCGGTTCCGTTTGGTGATATAAAGGCTGTTGAGCGCGCTGTAACGGCGAATACCTGTGGTATTTTAGTAGAACCATATGAAGGCGAAGGTGGAATGAACATACCACCTAAAGGCTTTCTGAAGGGCTTAAGAAAGCTAGCTGATGATAATAATATTATGCTAGTTTTTGATGAGATTCAGGTGGGTCTGGGTAGAACAGGCCGAACTTTTTGTTTCGAACATGAGAACGTAGTGCCTGATGGTTTAATATTAGGTAAGGCATTGTCTGGTGGACTGCTTCCTTTATCAGTTTTTATGACAAATTCTGCTCTAATGGATATTGTATTTCGGCCCGGAACAGACGGTTCTACTTTTGGTGGTTATCCATTGGCATGTATTGCTGGTATAGCTGCTCTGACAGTTTTGGAAACCGAAAATTTAGCCCGGTCCTCTAGGACTCAAGGCGCCAAATTAAAAAAAGAGATAGAGGAAATAGCAGAGCGTAGCCCTCATGTGAAAGAAGTGAGAGGTAAGGGCCTCTTTATAGGTATTGAAGTAAAAGAGGGCAACGCTATGGATTTTTGTAGAAAACTAATGGGGTTAGGTGTGGTTGCTAATGATAGTCATGGGCATACCATACGTATATCACCACCATTAAATATAACTGATGAAGAAATAGATTTTCTGTTAGAAAACTTGAAGAAAGTACTAATATGAACTACTATATTGGTCGATTACTTTGTTTGTTAGGTGTTCATAAATGGGAGCGCTCGCCCGAATGGTGGGTAAGAAAATTTATTTGTAGAAGATGCTATAAGGAACGCAGATATATATAATGAAAAAAGAAAAATTATTTTCAATTTCAAAAAAAGATTTTGATGTTCAAACTTTTCGGTCTGGAGGGCCCGGCGGCCAACATCAAAACAAGACTGACTCAGGCGTGAGGATAATTCATCGAGCTTCAGGAGCTGTAGGTGAGAGTAGGTCTGAGCGCAGTCAACATCAAAATAAGAAAATAGCATTGAAGCGTTTAGTTGCTTCGAAAAAATTTAAGTTGTGGTTAAACAGAACTGTTAATGAAATTACTTCAGGTAAAACAATTGATGAGTTGGTAGAAGAATCTATGTGTCCGGAAAATCTTAAGATTGAAGGTCGAGATAATAAAGGTAAATGGGAAAGGATTTAACGATGGGATTAGATATGTATTTAGAAAAAGAAATTTATGTCGGCGCGGAGTACAGACACCGAAATATAACCGGCAGTGTTGAAATATTTCAAAATGACGAGCCGATTAAAGTTGATTTTAATAAAATAAATACAATTACTGAGAAGGTTGGTTATTGGAGAAAAGCAAATCATATTCATCAGTGGTTTGTTGATAATGTCCAGGAAGGGATTGATAATTGTGGTAGATATTATGTTTCTTTTGGAGAATTAAAAACTCTTCGAGCTATATGTAAAGATATTATGACGCACTGTTTATTACATAAAGGCATGGTTAATAATGGATTTCGTTATACTCCTGAGGGTAAAGAAGCTATTTTAGAAAAGGGTTATTATATGGACTATCAATCGTACGCAAGTAGCAGATTACCAGTTCAAAGCGGTTTTTTCTTTGGCGGAACTAATTATGACCAATGGTATTACCAGGATTTGGAGGAGACAGTTTCAATTATAGATTCGCTTGATCCTGAAGGTGACTACTATTATTGTGCTTCTTGGTAAAATAAAAGGAAAATAAATGAAAGTATATGTAATTTGTAATAATGACTCTATAGAATACGCAGTAATTGGTGATGAGAAAAAAGCTGAAGCAATTAAAGAGCATATGAAAGTCGAGTCCATAGAAGAATATAAGAAAAATTATCCTTATGAATATGAAAATTCTGGGGAACCTCCTTATTTTTGGCATATTCATGAGGTTGTATGTGAAGGGCATGCTGAACAACTTTTGAGAATAACTGATGACCATTTAGAATATGTGGTTGGGGTAGTTCTTGGGGATGAGGACGCACTTGATATAGGAGGATTAAAATGAAATTGATGGATGATTTTGGAACCGCGCTCAGAAAAATATATAACCATGTTGATTTTAAAGAAGATTGGGCTGTTTATCCCATTTCTGATAGAACTGATATGTTTTGGAGTGAGGACGGTAAAGAAGTAAAGTTTGCTGATAGTATGAAAGATTTTAATTCTGATGGTAATTATTATGTGGATGAAATCTATAAACAACGTTTTTATAAGAAGTGGGTGTACCGCGGTAAGAAACTTACATTAATTATAGTGGATACTCACACGGACGGTAATAAGTTTTTTGCTATATATGATAACAGTAAAGAGATAAAGGAGAACTGAATGAGAATATCGACAAAACAAATTGACCCTGGGTATTCAGACGACGCTATGCTTCATACTGTAGAATTAGATGGTGTTGTAATAAAGGGATTCTTTATAGCAGATGAGGAAAAAGGAGTTGTACATTATTATGATTTAGTAAACGGCCAGATTTTTGAAAAAGTAGCTTATGGCAAAGTTAAAATTTTTAAGCCGGGAGAATAATTATGGGGCTTGATATGTTCTTAGAAAGAGAGATTTATGTTGGCGCGGAATCAAATTACCGGAAAGTTACTGGTAATATTGAACTCTATACTCATGATAAACCTATTAAAGTAAACTTTAATAAAGTATTTTTAATTACTGAGCAGATTGGTTATTGGAGAAAAGCAAATCACATTCATCAATGGTTTGTTAATAATGTCCAAGATGGAAAAGATGATTGTAAAAGGTATTATGTACCTGTCGATGAATTAAAAACACTTCGAGATTTATGTAAAGATATTATGACAAAGTGTTTGTTACATGAATCTATTATTGAAGGACACAAAGTTTGGGACTCTGAGGATACTACTGGGTTCTTGAAAAAACAGCCCGGATGTTAGATTCTATTGATTCTGACGGTGAATATTATTACCATTCATCTTGGTAGAAGGAGTAAATTATGAAAGTTTTTGTTGAATTAGAGTTTGATGAGGAGAATTTAGGTGAGAAGTGGATGAATATAGATAATTTAAAGTTATTACTCTATAGCACACATGCTACTAAACCTAATTTGTTAGAGGTTGTCACTTATATAGAAGAAGACGCAATGGATAAGGTTATTGAAACCTTGTTTGGGGCCCCTGAAGTGTATGATTTGTTTGTTGTCGGTCATGTGATTGAGTACACTGAGTTAGGTGGTGTATGTGATGTTATTGGTATCTATTCATCACAAGATGAGGCAGAGGCTCGTTGTTACGATTCTGATTGTTTTGTCGGTCCGATGGTCTTGAACAAAACATTACCAAAAGATATCGTTGTGTGGGAAGATTGTTATTTTCCAAAAAAAGGGGAAGAAATTGACTAAGGAACAATTAATAACTTTCGTTTTATTTTGCGCGGATTGGGTGTATGATGATGACGATTTTCTTGATGAATTGCAGGATGAAGAAAGAATAAAATATCTTTATGCTCATTGGAAAACCCACTTTGAAGGTAAAAAGCACCATTCAGGGGACTGTACTGATTTCCCGTGGAGATGTACTAAATGCCATGAAGAGTATTTGACTGATATTGCTAAAAAGATAATGAAGGTGTGTGATGAGGAAGCTAAAGATCCTAAACCAGAAGGTCCGCCTAATAGTGTTTGGAAAGAATATGGATTTATTTCTATACCCTCCACCGGCAGATCTCCTAGTGGAAAGGCTCCGGTTGCTATCGTTATCTCATAATCTCGTAACATATCTTAATCCTTTTGGTTCGCGATGTACTTAACCGTGTCAAGCACTGCGCTTTTGACTGATAATAATGCCGTAGCAGCATGCCAATTTTCTTCTTTTCTTAAAGTGTAAAGTTCCTCATTTAATGCATCGCTGAACTTCATAAATACTTTTGCAAGTTTGGCTTCATTCATTTATCTCTTTCCTTTATAGTAAATTAGCGGCACGGACGTTCCAACCGTGGAGTGGTTAGTAACGGGAGCGACCCGATCCTGTGTGGAAACCTTTTCGCCTCGGTAGTAACCGATACTTCCTAGGGCTGTCCAGCTTTCCCTCCATTAGTATTCCGCAAGTGCTGTTCTTAACCATTACTGATCGCCGCTATTTTTCGTATATCTTTTGAATTCCGTTATGCTGCTTCTAATCGCTTTAACTCCTTTTTAAGTTGTTCGGCATACTCTCTGAACTGTTCCTCATAACTTTTTTTCGGTGAGAAAGTAGCTCTAATGTACTCCATTCCGAGAAGTTTGTGTGCAAGTAGCCTATGCCGACCATCTCTAATAAGAAAATTAGATTGCTGTGACTGCACACGGATAGGAGGCACATTTCCGCCAGCATCGATGAACTTAGCTAGCTCATATGTCTTTCTTGTCATAGGCCAGCGGTCGACTTTTATCTGGGATATTTTTATTAGTTTAATTATTCGCATCTTCCTAGCGCCGTGTGAGGCACGGTTCGTTGCTTGTATGATATGCTTCGCATGTGCTGCACCATACACTCTCCTCTGGCTCTGGTTTAGCCTCTTCGGCGGCCTCCTCGACTGGCTTACTGATAGCAAACCAGTTGCCTTGGGAGTCCTGAAGTATTGAAGCGCCACATCTTTTGCATGTCGATTCGTGGCTGCACCCGTCGAAAGTTATTTTCTCTGATGGTGAGTGCCAGCCGATTCTACAGCGTATTGACTTACGTTTTGTCTTCATGTTCCACCTTTGCTATTGGTACCGCACGACAAGTGGGTATGTTCCCTTTCATGCAACCCATTGACTCGCCAAACCCACACGTACAGTAACCATTATTTAATACACAGTCATTTTCCTCAAGCCAGCCCTGTACTAATTCCTGTATGTTAGGTTTGTTTTTCTTTTGACGCTCTTCTGCGCCGGTCGCTAAATCTTCGATTTCTTTTTGTTGGTTATCAATTATTTCTTTCAATTTTGCTATCACTTGGCCTACAGCAAAATCATTTACCCATTTTGGATCTTCGATAAATGTTAAAACCGTGGCCTTATCCCTATTGAGATCATAAAGTATTCCTTCAGTCGGCTGTTCTATAAATTTCGCAAGATCCACTTCCATTGGGCCTTCAAATGTCATAAAAACAACCTTACCCTCTTCGGCTTTCTTTAAAACCAAATCTCGAAAACTTTCTTTTTTATCTGGCATTACACCTCCAAATTGATAACGGTTGAACTCACGGGCGCAGGTTGTTTTGCGTCCCGTGAAGACACCCACTACCCTTCGAAAGAAAATGCTAGGAGGCATAAAGCCTCCTAGCACTATAGCTATTTATCGTGCCGTTTCAGTTATTTTCTTCTGGCTCTATCAACTGCTTCTTTCACAAGCAATGTTTCCTGAAGACCGCCCGGCTTAATAGCGTCGAACGGAATAACAACGACGGTATTGTTTGGGCCTTCTGCCAGTTTTACCAGAGTTTCTAACTGCTTTACAGATAGAATGGACTTGGTAAGGCTTTCTGATCGCACCTTGTTTGCCGCTGCGTCCGCTTTGGCCTGTACCAACGTTGCTTTACCACGTTCGAGGGCCAACTCAGCATCTCGCTTGGCTTTGGCTACCGCCGCTTTGGCTTTGGCCGCGTTTTCAAGATCCTGCAGTTCGGCTTTCTTTATGCGGTTCCGCATGGCAGTGACTTCCTTCGGATAGTCAATATTGGTGATGAGAACATCAGTTGTCTCTACCGGATATTTCAGCTGTTTCATCCGAGCCAGAAATTTATTCATGATTTCAACACGAATGGCTTCTCTTTTGTCCCGAACGCTATCTGTCTTGTATTTTGATACGACGGCGCGGGTTATTGAAGAAAGAATATCTTCCATGGTCGTTTTGAAGAACCGGTCAAGTGACAGCTGGAAGCCTTCGATGTCTTCCCTGTCGACCTTAACGGCCGGCACCTTGGTCTTGATGGTATCAATGGTGTTCTGGCTCACTCTGAAGCCGCCGACCCATTTTACGGATACGTCCATGTTGATTTCATCTGCGCATAGGATCTTCAAATTTTTCGGGAATGATTTGAGTTTGGTATCGACGAAATAAGCTTTGGTTCTTCCAAAGACTTTGTACACGCCTTCCTTGACGATCTCTGTCTGTCCGTCCGGTTGAATAAGCAGCACTGTCGTCCCTGGCGGGACAACTTTACCACAGCCTGTGAAAATAAATGCGACTGCCAAAATGGCAGCCAACGCCAAATAGTTAAGTTTTTTCATTCGTTTTCCTTTCGTAAGTTATTTGTTATTTGAAAAGTTCATTTGCTTCTTGCATGGCCTTGTTGTTGTCTTTCTCCGCGGCTTCTTCCTTTTCGATGTGTGGTTTGTTAACAATCTCTTCGTTGGTCTTCGCCACTTCTTCCTTTGTGGGTGCAACGTAGCTATCGTCAACAACAGCATCTCTCACCGTTGGTATATGCGGGCGTGCATAGAAGTTATGAAGAAACATACCTATGGCTACCGCAATAACAAGTGCTACTACAGTGATAGCAAATCTGAGTATCTTCATGACTTTTTTCACACCGGAGATATCAGTTCTATCTTCCACAGCTTTGTCTTCTTCCATGGTTTTCGCGCCTTTGGTTATGACGGCTTGCACGGCGTAGGTAATAACCATTACCATCACCCATCCAGCACCTAAGGTGATTAAGAATGTTACTGACTGCATAAACTACCCTCCTTTCTGTTTTTCTTTAATTGGATGCGACATCCAGCTATACGGATGGTCATCTTTTTTCTTAAAAGCTTCGATGAAGACACACTTTCCTTTTTCATGTGCTATACAGCCTGGTTTACAG
>JASFHE010000011.1:0-27340 GCA_050123415.1 Desulfobacteraceae bacterium
CATCCGGTAAAATCAACTTCTGAATCTCCGATGTTTGTGAGTTCAATATACTCTCCATTGCCCCCTTTATACATCCATTCTGTTATGCTTACAGTTGATGCGAACACTCCGGTCTGCCCGGAAATAAGCAGTAAAATAGTCATAATTGTAAATGTCATTATTGAACGTGATAAAATTGATTTCTTTTTCATGATAATTATTCCTTTCTTTTTAAATTGTTTTTTGTTTTTGATTAAAAATTATTAAGTCTAGAGATTGTGTTTTCTGTTGAATTATAAATTGTCCTCCTTTCTTCTTATTTTTTCCGCAGACGGAATAAAAAAAGCCCGGTCTATGAAACACAGTTCATAAACCGGGCCCATCCCGTATACCGCTTTAAAGCATCGGTATAAAACGCTCTGGCACATACCAACCTGGCTTGCCAATTCTGCTATGCCGGGAGGGCCCGCTATATTCCGGGTCATTAACTCGCCGACATACTGCACCTTGTCTATATTTTCGCTTTTTACCCTGGTGCGGTCCCGTGTTAGAGGTCTCTCGCTTTCGATTTGATCCAGTTTGTATGATATGAGTTCGAACACTTTACTTTCCAAATAAAAGTCACGTGTTACCCCCTGGTAGGGACAACTCCTCATTTGCATCATGGCGCAGCGCATTGCCGGCGTTAAGTCACTAAAAAGATGTTGGGAGGGGGCCATCCGGTGAAATGAAGAAAACGCATCCTCCCGGCCACGGCGAAGAAAGGCTTGAAATGCCTTCGGCTCCATCATGACAACCAGTTGAGTTACCCGCTGGGGCATGCCAAAGGTGTTCAGTATATCCGGGCTGTCTAAATGGTAAATCACGCTTTGCCCCGAACTGATAGCATTGTCTTTTTTTAGTCCCCTGATATTAAGGATAAAGTTGCCTGACAATAAAAACCCAAAACCAAAAACAGTAGGAAAACCTGAATACTCGATTCGCGTTGCTCCGTTGAGATTAAAATCCGAGAACATCACCTGCATGCCCGAACTGAAGCCCATATATTTTATCGCTCCCCGACCGATCCGGGCAGACAGGTCAATTTGGCTTTTTGTGCCGGGCGGGACTTGCAGGTATGGAATCTTTTGTATTTTGTACATCTTTTTTCTAACGGGAAAAGGTAAAACTTAAAAGCGCTGGAAAGCTATCTGGAATAAAAAACTGAAGAGTATAGAATTATTTTAAATAACAGTGGCAACATCTATTTTCATCATCAGTATCTCAATTCTGTATCAGCATCAACTCCAGTTAAACTTCAAGTCCAAGTATTTTATTTAATGATTGAAAAGGATAATACAGAATCACGATTCAATTTTTATGAGCCTGAAATTAAATAATTATGAATCTGGACCCTGTTTTGCGGTTTAATAAAAGAAGTCAATGAGATTGATGAAAGGTTTTTTATGGGTTCGCTTGATTGCTGCTTTTAATGATATTATCATAATCCGCCACTAGCCGAAATGTCCGTATTAGTTTTTCTATGAATAGTTTTTGCCTCATGAAGATTGGCCCGGGCTGATTCATTATCGAGTTGTTAATAGTTCCGAGCGTAATTTGGAACGCGAAGCGGACATTTGTTTCTTCCAAATCGGTTAATGGGCGATTGGCCAGTTTACTTAGTCTTACAATAACCTTATCTGCAAGTATATGGCCAGCCTTTCTCATTGGTGCCCAAAAATCCGGATCATGCATACTGCGTATCAGTGCAGCCCTCCAGAATTCGCGGTTTGACCATAGATATTGAACTATGTCTTTGATTAATTCATCTATAATATCATCATTCTTATAAGCCGAAAACAGGTGATTTGTTTTTTTTCGACGAGTTTTATAATGATGGATGACCATGGCATCGAAAAATTCGTCTTTGCTACGAAATCGTGCATAGAATGCGCCAACGGAATAACCGGCTTTCCGGGAAAGCTCGGCTACAGTAAGAGATTTAAAATCTCGCTTTTTTAATAATTTAAAACCTGTTTTGATCAAAGCATCATATGTTTTTTTACTTCTATTCTGCTTAATACTTAATCCGGGAAGCCTCGTAGTATGTTTCATAATATTTATTTTTTTGGCATGTTGGTTGATGAAAATTCCAATTTTTGGGGGTTGAGTATAGGAATGATAGCCTTGTCTGTCAAGGAAATTAAGGTCACATGATATGGCAAAATAAGAACTATTTTAAAGGTCAGAGAATAGCTCTTCCCGTGCGGGTCCGACTGAAGCATCAAGGGGCATATCGGTTATTGTTGAGCCTCCGGGAATAAAATGGAGGGGCGTATCTGCATGTGTACCTGTATGGGATATGATTTCAAGCTTAGCCATTGTTACCGGATCACCTCTGTCCGCATGACTGATGCGATAAATATTTGATGGTACAGGTTCCAGTTTCAGATAATTCATATCAGGTTTAAGGACAGTAATATCAATCCAGTCTTTTGATGACATAAAGGCTCCTCCCCTTTAGATTGTTATTATTTAACTGACAGTATCCTTAATATAATTGACAGCATTTCTGAATATCCTGATTCCATCTCCCTCTTTACTTTCAAGATTTTGCCCTTCTCTTGCTAATCGTTCCTTTTTACCGGTCCAGTCCGGGTGGTTCATGTAAGAATGAAAACCTTCGGGATGAGGCATAAGGCCGAATATCCTGCCTGTCGGATCAGAAATTCCTGCTATATCCCTTGTAGAGCCGTTAGGGTTAAAGGGCCATGTACCCTTTGCGGGATTACCTTCTTTTTCCGCGTACTGCATAACAACCTGGTTGCTGTTAAAAAGCCGGTCAATATCCTTTTCAGACGCGAAAAACTTTCCTTCTGCATGACGTACGGGAAGTTCGATGGTATCCATCCCCTTAGTAAATACACAGTTGGATTCCTGGTTGACCTTTAAATTTACCCAGCAGTCGATGAAGTTGCCCCGGTCATTGTTTGTAAGGGCAACGCGCCTTTCTGTATAGTTGTTATTAAAACCGGGAAGCAGGCCGAGATTTACCAGAGACTGGAAGCCGTTACATATCCCTATTACAAGGTTTCCTTTCTCAATAAATTCGTTTATCCTGTCACCTATATTGAATTTTATCTTTGACGCGAAGATTACTCCTGCACCATGATCATCCGCCCAGCTGAATCCTCCGCCGAAAACGAGTATATGGCAATCCTTCAGAATTTTTCCAGAATCTTCTATAACATCATTTATATGCATTTTCAGGGTTTCTGCACCTGCAAGCTTAAGCGCATACTCTGTTTCATAATCACAGTTAAGCCCGTACCCGGTAAGTATCAGTGCTTTTACAGGCATTATATTAATCCTCCAAAGGTTTTTAACCAGCTGTCTTTCAGGGCATCAATCTCTTCACTTATAATTACATCATCGTTGATTCCTGTAATTTTAACAATATTTGAATCCGTTACTTTGCCTGCCAGGCCGAACTTTAATCCGCTAAAAAGGTTTTCGAATTTTTCTTTTTTTGTCGGATCAACCGTTACGATAAACCTTCCTGCTGATTCAGAGTAAAGCAACCTGGTATCAGAAAGCCCGGGAGTGCGAGGGATAGCTTTAATATCAATCTCCATTCCCATCTCACCACCCATGGCAACCATTGCCAGATGTACACCAATTCCGCCGCGTGATACTGCATGGGCTGAGGCAAGAAGGCCATTGTTAATGGCCTCTCCAAGTTTTTTATAAAGCGGTATAACCTCTTCTGTATTTACTTTGGGTACATTGAGGCCGAGTTCTCCCATCATCTGGTAATACTCGCTGCCTCCAAGCTCATCCCTTGTTTCTCCAAGTATATAAACAAGGTCTCCGGGGACTTTGCTTTCCATTGTAACGCATTTTTCGGTGTCTTTTATTACACTTGATACTGTGAAAAGCAGTGTAGGAAGGCCCGACACCTTTCTTCTTTCACCATAGGGGCCTTCGAGATTGCCGTCTATGTACATACTGTCTTTGCCTGAAAGCAGAGGAATGCCGAATGAGAGGCAGTAATCATGCAAAGCCAGGTTGGACCTTACAAGCTGCGCGGCCTTGAATTTTCCGTCCGGGTTCTGCTCAGGATGATACTGGATAGTGGGCCAGCAGAAATTATCCACGCCTCCCAGGTGGTCAAGGTCACCCCCTACCGCCAGCACCTTTCTAATGGACTCATCAATAATATATGCCGTCATGTGATAGGTATCTATTTCCGAAAAGAAGGGATTGATAGTCTGGGATATAGCAATACCGCCGGGTGAATCCAGTACGGGCTTTACTACAGCCGCGTCACTCGGGATATCCCTTCCTTTTCCTACCAGGGGTTTTATAATGCTGCCACCCTGCACTTCATGGTCATACTGTCTGGCAATCCAGTTTTTTGAGCAGATATTAGGACGGGCAAGAATGGTCTTCAATAATTCACCGTGTTTTTTCGGTTCACTTATTACGGGTTCACGTAATCCTCTCATCCCGGGTGCTGACCATTCCGCGTCAAACACCCACTGGGGAAAATCCGATTCCATGAAATCTATGCTTATATATGCGCAGGTCTTGCCGTTGTAATCAAGCCGCAGATACCCTGAGTCATTGTATTCACCGATTACAGTGGATTCCACAGCATGTTTGCGGCTGAGTTCCATAAACCTGTCCAGGTTTTGAGGCTTTACAGCGATTGTCATTCTTTCCTGTGATTCGGATACCCAAATCTCCCATTGATCCAGACCTTCATATTTGAGCGGTACCTTATCCAGATCTACCCGGCACCCGTTACTTAAAACAGCGGATTCACCGACAGATGATGAAAGCCCGCCGCCGCCGTTATCGGTTATAAAGGTAATAAGACCTTCATCCCTTGCCTCCAGCAGGAAGTCATGCATTTTTTTCTGGGTGTATGGATCTCCTATCTGAACATGCCCTGCAGGTGTATGTTCACTGAATACCTCGGAGGATGCTGTAACGCCGTGAATGCCGTCCTTTCCTACTCTTCCCCCTGACATTATAATCAGGTCTCCCGGTTCTGTCTTTTTCAGGTGGGAAGGCTCATTATTTAATGCTGCCGGCATTATTCCGAGTGCAGTAACAAAAACAAGGCATTTGCCCATATAGCCTTTATCAAAAACCACCTGGCCGAATGGTGTCGGAACGCCGCTCTTATTGCCGCCGTCCTTGACCCCTTCTATCACACCGTCAAGCAGCCGCCTTGGATGTAAATGCGGTTTTAGAGGCCCGTCATAATCCCTGTCTCCAACACAATAACCATACATCCCGAGGATAAGCTTAGAGCCTTTGCCTGTCCCCAGGGGATCTCTGTATATGCCGACTATTCCGGTAATCGCGCCGCCATAGGCCTCCATGTTTGAAGGGCTGTTGTGAGTTTCTCCTGTAATGGTATAATTGTTTTTATCATCAAAACGTGCAACACCCGCGTTATCCCATAAGACCGATACTACCCAGTCTTTTTTTTCTTTTACCTCAAGGGTTGGCGACTGGATACAGGTCTTGAAGAGATTATTAATCTGCTCTTCTTTGCCGGTTGAAAGATCCTTATAATTGAAGAGGGCTCTAAAGGTATTGTGATTGCAATGGTCACTTCTTGCCTGGGAAATATATTCAAGTTCTACATCGGTGGGTTGTTCAAGTCCGACTTTTTTTCGTTCGGAGAGGATAT
The DNA here is from genome assembly GCA_050123415.1 of Desulfobacteraceae bacterium. Classification (GTDB taxonomy): domain Bacteria; phylum Desulfobacterota; class DSM-4660; order Desulfatiglandales; family HGW-15; genus JAAZBV01. Next base: position 5,666 of record JASFHE010000011.1, read on the forward strand.
CTTCCCTTAAAAAATATTTTCTGATGGTAGGAATATCACTGTCCTGAAGGGCCAGGTTCCTTTCGCCTGATATCCTTTTCAGCTCATCATCAGAATTGATGGATATTGTGCTTGATCTTGGTACATGATCCAGCTTTACCCTGGGGAGGATTATGCCTATGCCTTTTTCCCTGTCCCATACGCTTTTTGAGAATACTTTGTACTGCTGTATTATGTCGTTTGAAAGTATTTCAGACGCAATTTTTATTGCGTCCGCTTCGCTGATATCTCCGCGGACCTCATAGAGTTTGGAAGTATATACAGATTCATCCTTTTTTAACCTGATCTTAAGGAAGTCTTCAATTGCCTCTATGGCCGTGCTTCCTGCAGTGTCCCTGACACCGGGTCTGAAGCCTATCCATATTAACCAGTCAAAATCTTCCGCCATTGGAGAAAAAGATGATTCTTCGGTTACGGGATTTGTAAAAATCTCAGATTTGATATCCGTCAGTTGTACTTCGCTCAATTCAGCATCAAGAGTCAATATTTTTATAACACGAATATCCTTTACACCCAGTCCGAAGTAATCAATTGCCTTGTTTTTAATATTATTACCCTCAGCATCGGGCAATTCTTTTTTTAGCCTTATTTCAAGTCGAGAGGCCATGCCTGGTTCCTCATTTTTTTAAAGTTAATGTGTATTGATTAAATGCCGATCAGTATAAATAAGTAATCCTTAATAACAGGAGACTCTAATGAAATTCATTGAATCAGTCAATAAACTATAAAAAGAATATTAGGGTTGAAATCAATAAACTTATGCCTATATTTTATAGGATAAAATTGCTAGAATTATTAAATAGATATACACTGCTTTTGTAAATGCCCTGATTTTGGGTGAATTTAAGGTTTTATCTTTAACAAACAAGTGAAAACAAAGCTGTCTATATCAATATGAGGATCACATGACTATAAATGATGAAAAGGTTGATAATGAGCGTGATGAGTATGAAAAACTTCCAAATCAGCAAGAACTTGAAAAGGAATTAAGTGATTACCTTTCCAAAAAGTATGGAAACCGCATAAAGATTCTTTCTCCTGTTATGCTGCCAAAGGGTGATGTCGATGAAATTGATGATGGCGGCGAATATGAAAATAAAAAATCTCCTCCTACCTTTGACATGCTTCCGGAAGAACTGGAAGCCCACCTGGATACCTTTGTAGTAAAACAGGATGAAGCAAAAGCCGTACTTTCAACAAAGATATGTACGCATTTTAACAGGGTAAATTTTTTAAATAAAATCGCAGGCAAGAAAAAAACAACCGGTGTGGGGATGATTAAAAACAATGTCCTCATGATAGGGCCGACAGGTGTTGGAAAAACCTACATGATTAAACTCGTTGCCCAGAAACTTGGAGTGCCTCTGGTTAAGGGTGATGCGACCAAGTTCAGTGAAACCGGGTACGTAGGCGGTGATGTGGAAGATCTTGTAAGGGACCTGGTATATGAAGCTGATGAAGATATCGAACTGGCTGAAAACGGAATCATATATATTGATGAAATCGATAAAATAGCATCTTCAAACAACCTTATCGGGCATGACGTCTCCCGGACAGGCGTTCAGAGGGCGCTTCTTGAACCAATGGAAGAAACCGAAGTGGATCTTAAAGTTGCCCATGATCCTGTTTCCCAGATTCAGGCTATTGAGCATTTCAGGAGGACCGGTAAAAAGGAAAAAAGGGTTGTTAATACCAAAAATATCCTTTTTATTATGAGCGGGGCCTTTGGAGCCCTGACTGATATTATCAAGAAGCGTCTTCAAAAACAGGGTATTGGCTTTGAGGCCGATGTAACTCCAACGGAAATCCCCTGGGAGATTATGAAGGAAGTCACTGCACAGGATCTGGTTGAATTCGGTTTTGAATCCGAATTTATCGGCAGGCTTCCGGTTATAGTTGTTTTTGACGAGCTTACAAAAGATGATCTGGCAGAGATCTTAAAAAATCCTAATAACCCGGTTATTGTAAGTAAAAGACAGGATTTCAGGGCATACGGCATTGATATAAAATTTGAGGACGAGGCCCTGGATAAAATGGCGGATATGGCCGCAAAAATGAAGACCGGAGCAAGGGGTCTGGTGAGTGCTGTCGAGAAAATCCTTATCCCGTTTGAAAAGCATCTTCCTTCAACTGAAATCAAGGAACTTCTTGTTACTCCTGAGCTTGTTGAAAATCCGAAGGAAGAACTTGAGCATTTGATTGAAGACTATAATAAGCCGGAAAGGCTTGAACGCTTTGAAAAAATGAAGAAAAAAGAGCTTGAGAATATTGCAGGTTTTATTTCCCAAAGAGAAAAGGATTTTAAGCATCTTGCGGGGCTTGAGCTGAATCAGGACAGGAGAAAACTGATTGGTGAAATATATCTCAATGCTACAACGGACATAAATACCGCCTTTGAGGATTTTAAAGGCATGTACAAGCAGATAAGGGATGAAGAGATTGTGCTGGCTGAAAAGCTGGATATCAGCATGTCCTTTGATGAGGAAGCGGTTGATGAGCTGATCAGGCAGTCAATAGAATCCAACCGTGAACCGGGGCCTCTGGCCTTTTATATAGCTAAAAAGCTTGAATATGGTCTTAAACTTGTCAAGGACCGCTCGGGTATTGAGCATTTTATAATAAGCCGTGATGCTATTGTTGATATGGAAAAATATGTTAACAATCTGCTTAAAAAGTATTATAAGCATCATTTTGATGAAAATGATAATCTAATTACCGAGAGTCTGGACAAAGAATAATAATATGATTGGAATTTCAAAGCTTTATTGTGGGACAGTGGAACCTTCCGATGCGCTCCGTTACGGAAGACATTCATCAAAATTACCATCACATCTCCTTCAGTTTTCAAAGGATAAAAAACCGGTAGTAGTCTGGAACGTGACAAGGGCATGCAACCTGAAATGTATGCACTGTTATGCCCATGCAACAGAAAAATCCGTGGAAAAAGAACTTTCGACCGAACAGGCAAAGGTCGTCCTTGATGATCTGGCAGAGTTTGGCGTACCTGTTGTGCTTTTTTCAGGCGGTGAACCGCTTGTGAGGCCGGACCTTCCTGAACTGGCGGATTACGCCGTGAATAAAGGCATGAGGGCTGTTATATCTACAAACGGAACCCTTATTACTAAGGAAAAGGCGGCAGAGCTTAAAAAGATCGGTCTTTCATACGTGGGTGTGAGTCTCGACGGAATGGAAGAAGTTAATGACCATTTCAGAAAAAAGAAGGGCGCCTTTAAAGCGGCAATAAGCGGGATCGAGAATTGCCTTGAGGCAGGGCTCAAGGTGGGTTTGCGGTTTACCATAAGCAAACTGAACAAAGACCAGGTCGGGCCGGTATTTGACCTGCTGGAAGAAATGAATATCCCCAGGGTTTGTTTTTATCATCTTGTTTATGCAGGCAGGGGGTCTGAATTGATCAGCCAGGACCTGTCTCATGATGAAACCAGAGAGGCTGTAGATCTCATTATTGACAGAACAAAGGACCTCCATGACCGCGGAAAACCAAAAGAAATCTTAACAGTAGACAATCATGCTGACGGGCCGTATGTATATCTTCGTATGTTAAAGGAAGAAAACCCAAGGAGCGGGGAAGTCCTTGAACTCCTTAAAATGAATGAAGGCAACAGCTCCGGCAGGGGGATAGGCTGCATAAGCTGGGATGGCTCGGTTCACGCGGACCAGTTCTGGCGTCACCATACCTTTGGAAATATCCTTGAAAGGCCATTTAGTGAGATATGGACAGATATGTCTGATCCTCTTATGAGCAGGCTCAAGGATAAAAAGCAGTACGTGACAGGCCGATGCTCCCGGTGTAAATGGCTTGATATTTGTGCCGGTAATTTCAGGGTAAGGGCTGAGGCTGCAACGGGTGATCTCTGGTCACCTGACCCGGCGTGTTATCTCAGTGATGAGGAAATCGGGATTTAGACATTTATTGATTAATAGATACTTAGAAGATATTTTGATCATATAATGGATTATGAACGGGCGCAAGGCGCACGGTAAAAACTGTAATTAAAAAATCCTTGTGCCTTGAGCCTTGCGCCCTGGGCCTATATTACTATTATTGCCAGAAAGGAAAACCGAGTGATTATTCGCCCTAGAAGACTGCGTAGGACACCAGCCATAAGAGATATGGTAAGGGAGACAGAGGTCACCACAAAAGACCTTGTATATCCACTCTTTGTAAAGAACGGAAAGGGGATCAAGGACCCCATACCTTCAATGCCCGGCCAGTATCATTTTTCTGTGGATACTCTGGTAAAGGAAACGGAGGAATTGAGGGGTCTTGGCGTAAAGTCAATTTTATTGTTTGGACTCCCTGAATACAAAGATAGTATAGGCAGCAGTGCCTTTGATGAAAATGAAGCTGTACAGCAGTCAATACGAGCCATTAAAGATAAATTCCCGGATATGGTCGTCATGACCGATGTCTGCCTGTGTGAGTATACGGATCATGGGCATTGCGGAATAATAGAAAATGGGTGCGTTCATAATGACTCTACCCTGGAAATACTGGCAAAGACAGCCCTCAGCCATGTAAAGGCCGGAGCGGACTTTGTCGCGCCATCCGATATGATGGACGGCAGAGTCGCGGCCATCAGAGATATTCTTGATAGAAATGGCTGCTGTGACAGCGGGATCATCTCTTATGCGGTAAAGTATGCATCTGCCTTTTACGGACCTTTCAGAGAGGCAGCTGATTCGGCTCCTGAATTTGGCGACAGATCCGGGTATCAGATGGATCCCGGAAACAGCAATGAGGCAATAAGGGAGGCCCTCCTGGATATTGAAGAAGGGGCCGACATGATAATGGTAAAACCTGCTTTGCCATACCTCGATATTTTAACGCGTGTCAGGGAAGAATGCCTTTTACCCCTTGCTGCTTACCATGTCAGCGGGGAATACTCCATGATAAAGGCAGCCGAAGAAAGAGGGTGGGTAGACGGCCCGAGGATAATGATGGAAAGTCTTACCTGTATTAAAAGGGCTGGCGCAAAATTAATTTTTACTTATTTCGCTAAAGACGCCGCGAAATTACTGAATAAGTAACTGCTACTCTAATTAAATAATAAACTGGTATACGGTATATTATTTAAAGTCTGCGGTGAAGGCTTTAAACTGTTTCGTTTCCCGTAAACCTTGAACCGGGTTTTTATAAATGCATAAAGGTCATCCACATAGTAAACCAAACCAGCCCAGACTTGTAGCCTGGGAAGTTACTCGAAGCTGCAATCTTAACTGCGTTCATTGCAGGGCTTCATCTGAAAAGGGCTCATATGAAGGAGAGCTGGGCACTGAAAAGGCAAAGCAGATCCTTGATGAGATAATCCTTACGGGAAATCCTATAATTATACTCACCGGTGGAGAGCCGCTGCTGCGTAACGATATTTTTGAACTGGCAGAGTACGGTACCTGCCTGGGATTAAGAATGGTAATGGCCACAAATGGCACATTGCTTACCCCTGAACTTGTCGAAAAAATGAAAGAATCAGGAATAAAGCGGGTTAGCATATCCCTGGATGGAAAAAATGCCGAAAAACATGATGCCTTCAGAAAGGTCGAGGGTGCTTTTGATGCCTCTCTTAAAGGAATATCCTTATTAAAGGAAGCAAGCGTTGAATTTCAGATAAACACTACTGTTACACGACATAATGCGGATGATGTTGATAAAATATTGAAAATGGCTGTTGATCTTGGTGCGGTTGCCCATCATATCTTTCTACTCGTGCCGACCGGCAGGGCAAAGGATATGGAAAACCAGGAAATCGACTCTCAGAATTATGAAAAACTGCTTCACTGGTTTTATAATATGAGGGATAAGACTCCTCTTCACCTCAAGGCCACGTGTGCCCCTCATTACTATCGTATACTCAGGCAGGAGGCATATACAAAGGGTGAAAAAATAGATTTTGATACATACGGAATGGATGCCATAACGAGGGGATGCCTTGGAGGGACCTCCTTCTGTTTTATTTCCTATGACGGGATTGTACAGCCGTGCGGCTATCTTGAACTTAACTGCGGAGACCTGAAGGAATCGTCATTTGACAAAATCTGGAAAGATTCGAAAATATTTAATGAACTGAGGGATTTTTCCAACTACAAGGGTAAATGCGGCAGATGTGAATACAGGAAATTCTGTGGAGGATGCAGGGCAAGGGCATATGAAGCTACAGGAGATTACCTTGCAGAAGAGCCTTTATGCGCCTATCAGCCGGTTTAAGATCATGGATACATTCGATAAAAATCTTTTAAATGAAATTCAGTCCGATTTTCCAATAACATCAAGCCCCTTTCTTGAACTGGGCAAAAGATTAAACCTGTCTGAGGGTGAAGTGATTGAAAGGATAAAAAGGCTGAAAGAAGAGGGTGTTATCCGAAGGATCGGAGGTAATTTTAATTCCCGAAAGCTGAACTTCACCAGTACACTCTGCGCTGCAAAGGTGCCTGAGGAAAAAATAGATGAGTTTGTAGAAGCTGTTAACAGCTATAAAGGTGTAACCCATAACTATTTGAGAAAAAATGCCTATAATATCTGGTTTACTTTTATTGCGCCGGATGTGGCATTCATTGAAAATACCCTTAAGGAGATCGCTGAAAAAACCGGGGTGGATGATATTCTTAATCTGCCTGCAGTAAAGATGTACAAGATAAAGGTAGACTTTGAGTTTTAAAGGTTTAATAATACTCCTCTTCTTCAGCCTCTTTCCTCATTCGATACCTTTCAAGATCATCTTCACTTATTTTCCCTTCTCTCACCATGAGTTCTCCTATTCCGTCGTCCCAGAGATCAGGTACGGAAAGAACTTTTTCTACTGTTTTCCCCTTTGTGCTAAAAATTGTATATTTAAGGGTGAGTTCTGACTTTTTCAGCATTTTTAAGGAGTTATCTATTACTATATAGTGATAGGCTAATATAAAGTAACAAATAGCGCATATTATACCGATGGTAAGTATTTTCTTCAAAAAAGCCGGCATTTGAACCTCCCGTGAAAAATGTTTCAGAACCAGATATATGTCTCTCTAAATAGAAAGCCTTAATATATTTATAGAGGTTAGGATTTTAAGTTGAAAGTGGGCGATGCGGGATTCGAACCCACGGCCTTTGGTTCCGGAGACCAACGCTCTATCCATCTGAGCTAACCGCCCGAAAGTGATTTTTTAACATTTTAAGAAAAAAGGGTCAATACAGGTTCTTGCATCAAGACCTGCTTATCCGGATGGGAATCAGGATTGTAACAGATTAAAGACTGTGCCTTTGCTCAAGCCGTACCTGTTTAAGGTTTTTTTTGTACTCCCTCATTACCTGCTCTTTACAGCTGTTGCAAATAGTGTGGGTTTCACGCGTTTTGCCACTGCGATCCTTCCCGATAGATTTTGTTCGCAGTATTTTATTGCACCATGAACAAATAACATCAACGTACATATGCCACCTCAGTAAGAAAGACAATTTAAGATTTAGACTAAAGTGATTTTTTGTGTAAACGTTTGGCGAAACAATATAAAAGATATAATATTATGGTAAATTTTGTCAAGGAAAAATACTATATGTTGTATATAAAAATATATAATTATGCAAAATGTTGTTATTTTTTAATCTTTTAAACACTATTCCACCTTGATTTTATCCGGAGGAGACCAGGGCTCCTGTGAAAGTACATCAAAGGGCTTTCAATCCCTTCAGCGATGAATTTTTCTTCAAGTTCATCAAACAGGACAGGCTTGTCAGGCCAGGTATATTTTTTTTCTTCCTCTCTTAACCTGTTCCATCCTGATAGGCATTTTTATTTCCCCCGGGGATGGTTCCTGTAAAAAGTGTAAGCTTGATACCTCCGTGGTCAATTATTATCTGTTCTCCTTTTAGGCGGCATTTTTCAATCAGGTCTTTTTCAGGTGAAAACAGGGCAAATTTCCAACCCGTGAAAATATCAGCCAGCCTGTCAGTAATCTTGATAAACAGTTTTTTGCTGTCTTTTTTTGTCTCCAGCCGAATGCCATAGGGCGGATTGACTATGACAAGTCCGGGGCCTTCATGGCCTGTGATTTTATGTATCTCTTCAGGCGTAAACCTGAAAAAATCATCATTCAGCACTTTGATTGTGCTCTCCAGGTTATATTTTTTAAGGATATTCGATAATGATTTGCAGGATTTTGGATTCTTATCACATGCAACAATACCCGGACTGTCGGGATTTTTTTTTATTTCTTTTTCAGTCTGTTTTTTCAGATATGCCCACTGAGCCGGTTTAAATCCAGGCCATGATTCAAAGGCAAATTGCCTGTACCAGCCCGGAGGGATATGCCTGGTAATCATTGCGGCCTCAATAGAAAAGGTCCCTGTTCCGCACATGGGGTCAAAAAGCGGTTCGGCACCTGTATACCCTGACTTCAATAATGCAGCCGCCGCGAGAGTCTCACGTATAGGCGCGCTGCCTGCATGGTGTTTTATGCCGCGTTTGTAGAGCAGGTCTCCGCTGCTGTCCAGGGATATGGTTATATGATCGTTCATCATGCGAATAAAAATATTTTGAATATTCTGAGATTTCCGGGGCTGGATATTGTTGTCGGAATCACTGAAAAAGGGTGATGTCTTTTTCCGTTCGTCTATACTCTTACTAACGCAGTCTGAAATCGCATCACTGTGATAGAGCCTTGAGCGTTTCGTTGTAACTATTACACCAGGTATAGTCTCTTCCTTAAGGTGCAGTTCCCATGGAATTCCTTCCAATCTTTTTTCAAGCTTCCTGAAGTTTGTGACATTGAATTCCGCGATTCGCATCAGCACACGGTTTGCGGTCCGCAGGTGCATGTTTGACATATAGCAGTCGAAAAGCTTTCCTGTAAACTCAACACCGCCTTCCATTGTATTTATTTCACTGATATCAAGCTGAAGGGTTTCCAGCTCTTTTTTGCACAGATTTTCAAAACCGGGCAGCGTTACAATAAAAAAATTATGTAACGGCCCGATAATATGACGTTTGATGCGCTTTATGAGGGGAGAGTTGCTGATCAATATGTGTTTCTAACATCTATTCTGCATTTTTAATAAGGTCAAGTTTGCGTAAAATATTGTCCTGTATCCAGTGAAGATCCCACCATTCAACCGGATTTACAAAAATGCCGTGTACAAGTACGCTGAAATGGAGATGGTCTCCTACCGCCAGACCGGTCTGGCCGGAATGGCCAAGAATATCTCCCTTTTTTACAGTATCTCCAATTTTTACATCAATGCTGCTTAGGTGCCCGTAAAGTGAGGCAAGCCCCTGACCATGGTCTAAAACGACTGTCATACCGTAGATGCCGTTTCTTTCTGCAAAGACTACTATGCCATTGTTTGCTGCCTCAATTGGAGAATTGGCCAATGATGCGAGGTCTATACCCATATGATCCTGCTCATCAATTTTTTCTCCGTTATAGTAATAGCTTCTGTGATCCGCAAACTGAGCCATGCTGGCCGCGTTTTTCATTCGAAGCCACTTTCCTTCCCAGAGTTTTGTTGGAGTTGTGTCTTTTAGCAATTCATAAAGTGTTTCGTTGTCTTTTTTTCTCAATTCTGTATTTATCTTAATATACTTATCCTTATCACTCAGTGCAGGGTCAAGTCCGAGATAATCGAAATAGGGGAGAACACGTTTTAACAAATTATCACTAACATCAATTTTATCTTTATTAAAACGTTTTGAAAGAATTTTATAATAGAAGGTAGAACGTGCGGTGTTACCGGCTTTATCTTTTGCCCAGAGATGTATTTCAGCGTTTTTATCTACATTAAAGGGCAGGGCGAAATAGGCAAGATATGTCCCCTCCTTTGCATTTTCACCTGCGGGATAGCCTTCAAAAAAGATATCGTTAACGTATAATCCGCTTTCTGCTGTATCGGATGATGTCCTGTATATAACCAGCCCTGTACCGCCAATACTGACATAGTGGCTTTTGCTGATGGCTCTTAGAGAAGGAGGGTAAGTGTCCACAATCATGGAATGCTTAATAACATTCATGTTTCCGTCACCTCCGTTTCTCCGGCTGTAATCCCATACCTTAATGTTCAGATCAAGCTTTCCCTGAGCCAGTCTGAGCTTTGAAGGGTCCAGTTGAAATGTTTTGTTGTATTCCCGGACGCCGTTTTTATTTAAAAATCCTTCAAAGGGGAATTTCATTTCCAGCAGAACAGTATCATTGTTTCCCTGACTATAGGAAATCCTGAGGGCTTTAATCCCCCTTTTCATATCATTTACATTTACCTGGAACTCCTGTTTCTGGGAAATATAACCGGGAAGAGGAGTTAGCATAACGGAAGGTTTTTCCCCCTCAAAAATTACAGTGAAAAGCCATGCAAACAGGACGATAATAATAAGCAGAGGGATTAACGTCAGATAATATATAAATTTCTTATTTTTAGCCATAGGTCCTTTTTGAATTATTTATATATTAGGAATTAATTACAGATTTTAAAAAAAATGTCAAATCAGATTCATTCTCCTGTTTTTTGAGGAAAAAGAACCGATATGCTAAAAGGTTGTTAAAAAGGCTGTTTTTGGTTGACAAGGAGGCATTATCTGATAGGAAATAGCCCTGAAAAAAACAAGAGAGGATTCATTAATAAATGGCAATAATAGCTCCCTTCAGGGGTTTGACGTATAATTATAATAAAATAAATGGCATAGAAAACATTATCACACCGCCCTATGATGTTATATCCGAAAAGGAGCAGGAAGAATATTACAATGCTCATCCCAATAATATAATAAGATTGGAACTCGGCAAAAAAAGGGATGACGATTCGGATATTGAAAATAGATATACGAGGGCTGCCGATTATCTGAAAAAATGGGGATCAGAGACAATCCTGACCCGTTCAAAAGAGGACACTGTTTACCTGACATCTCACTCATATAATCCCGGAGATGGCGGAGGCAAAAGGGTAAGATGGGGTTTTGTTTCTCTAGTAAAGATAGAGGAAGATGGCTCAGGAGTAATCCTCCCGCATGAAAGGACTTTTTCAGCTCATAAAGACGACAGGCTAAAACTCCTTAAGGCATGTTCCACACAGCTCAGTCAGGTTTTCGGGCTGTATGATGATTCAGGAGAGGGAATACTTGATAGTTTAAGGAAATTCAAGGATGCTCCTCCGGATATGTCCTTTACCTTCAAAGACGGCACAGACCATAAAATGTGGTGTATTACCGACAGCGACGTCATTAAAAAAGTGGCGAGATCCATGAGGGATAAATCCATATTTATTGCCGATGGCCACCACAGGTATGAAACCTCGAGAAATTTCAGGAATTTTATGAGAGAAGCCCATGGTGCAGGCGCCGATAAACCATATGAGTATCTGATGATGTATCTCACGGATATGGGTGAAGAAGGACTTACAATACTGCCGTCACATCGCCTTATCAAAAAGAAGGAAGGCTTTGAGCCCGCGGGATTTCTTGATAAGGCCCGTGAATATTTTGAGATTAAAAAAATAGCTGCCTCAGGACCGGATACAAAGGAATGTGTCGTTGAGCTTAAATCTGCACTTGCTAAAAAAGGAGTCGAAAATACAGCGTTCGTTTTTCACTGTAAAAAAGATAACGATTTTTACCTTATGTCCTTAAAAGCAGGCGTAATGGATGAATATGAAAATGACCTTCATCCTTCCCTGAGAAAACTTGATGTTATTGTCTTATCAAGGCTAATACTTCAGAAATCACTTGGCTTTACAAAAGCTGACCTGGATAACGACAGTATATTCCAGTACAATAGCAATATTGCGTCTTCCATCGCCCTGGTTGATTCGGGAGAATGTGAAATAACCTTTCTGTTAAATCCGACAAAGATTGAGCAGGTACAGGAAATAGCCCGGGAATCACTGGTAATGCCCAGAAAATCAACCTATTTTTATCCAAAAGTCTTAACCGGTATGGTTTTAAACAAGATAGATCCTGATGATAGAATCCAAGTGTTCTGAGATAGGTCCTCTGCCGGGTGAAACCATCGATCCTTTCAAGGATGGAAGGTTGAGGATTATTCAGTCAAAAACCGGCTACAGATTTTCAATTGATGCCATCCTTCTTTCTGACTTTGTATCAATAAAAAAGCATGACACGATTGTAGATCTTGGGACAGGTTGTGGTGTCATACCACTGTCACTTCTGGTTTCAAAACCGGTTAAACATGCCTATTGCTTGGAAATACAGCCGGAACTTGCCTGTCAGGCCATTCGTAATGCAAAGCTGAACGAACTCGATGACAAGATGAGTGTTATTCTTGGAGATATGCGGAATATTCCTTTACCTGCCTCTTCCGCCAACGTTGTTGTGTGTAATCCTCCCTACCGTCGGAAAGAAAGCGGCAGGATAAATCCTGATAACCAGAGGGCAATAGCACGCCATGAGATCCACGCGTCCCTTGATGACATTATAAGCGCTTCAAGATACCTGCTCAGGACAAAAGGCAGATTGTCTATAATATATCCCGCGGAAAGATTGACGGATCTGACTGATAAGCTCAGGCAGGCAGGATTTGAACCGAAGAAATTGAGGGTCATATATCCTGATTTGGGCTCAAATGCAAAACTAGTACTTGTGGAAGCCTGGCTCGGAGGGAACAGCGGTCTGACGATTTTGCCTCCTCTTCTGGGCCAGGGAGACTATTCTATAGAGAACCAAGTCTGAAAATTACTTTTTCGACAGCATTTCTGCCCAGTCGGGCATTTAATTTTTCCTTTATGGTATCTGCGACGAATTCAAGTTCCTGAAGCCATATGGGCTCGGCAACATGAACTCTCAGCTTTTTCTTTGCGATTTTTGACGGCTGTGCATGTTCGGCGATAGCCGGTCCGACAACGTCATCCCATACCTCCCATATCTCTGCGTCAGCCGGGTTAAACTTAAGGTTCGATCCGGACAGCAGGCCATGGAGTATATCCTTCAGGGAGGTCATAGAGTCTTTTTTTTCCTTAGTCATTAATTATCTCTTTCTAATAAAATATACAGTGATCTTAATGGGAACAGGGGAGAAATCAAGTCCTTTTTTCCCTGCTCTATTCCTCACGCCCCCTCCAATATCCCTTGACTAAAACTAACCCTCCCGCTAGAATGACCGCCTAATCTAAAATTAATAAACAGAGGAAAACTATGGCATGGGATTGGGATAAACTGCAGCAGCAGAAGAAGGCCCGACAGGGTGGTCCTCCACCACAGGTGGATGAAGTATTTGAAAAATTCAAAGACATGAAGGGGAAATTCCCCGGAGCATGGATAATCATTGTAATACTGATTATTCTTTTTCTTGCCTTTAACATGATCTATAAAATAAATCCCGAAGAGATGGGAGTTATACAGAGATTTGGCAAACATGTTCGCACAACTACACCTGGTGCTCATATAAAGTGGCCATCAGGTATTGAGACTCTCAATAAGGTGCCTGTACAAAAGGAGCAGGCAGAGGAGTTTGGTTTTCGTACTATCCAGCCGGGTGTTCGAACCAGATTTGCCTCCGATACAGCCTATCTGGAAGAGTCGCTGATGTTGACAGGTGATCTTAATGTCGCAATTGTGCAGTGGGTTGTCCAGTATAATATAAAGAACCCGGAGGATTATCTTTTTAAAGTTAGAAATGTTAAATCCACCTTGAGAGACCTGTCAGAAGCTACCATGAGGCTTGTTGTTGGTGACCGGAGTATTACTGAAGTCATAAACAAGCGGAGTGAAATTGCTGATCAGGCCAAGGTGCTGTTACAGAAAGAACTGGATGAAGCTGAAACCGGGATAAATGTAACAACCATTGAAATGCAGAAGACAACGGTCCCTGAGCGTGTACAGCCCTCATGGAATGAAGTTAATCAGTCCCAGCAGGAAAAAGAAAGAATGATATATGAGGCCCAGAAACAGTACAATACAGTTATCCCACAGGCAAAGGGTAAGGCTGAACAAACAATTAAAGAAGCCGAAGGTTACGCGATAGACCGTGTTAACAGGGCGAATGGTGACGCCGCCAGGTTCCTTTCTCTATTTGAAGAGTATTCAAAGGCCAAGGATGTAACAAAAAGAAGGCTCTATCTGGAAGCGTTGAAAGATGTATTTCCGAAACTTGGCAACAAATTTATCGTAGATGAAGAACAGAAGAATCTGCTGCCTCTGCTTAATCTTGGTCAGCCGTCTTCAAATAAAGGAGGCAAATAATGAAATCTCTGCCTTTTGTTATAGTTATAGTTATTTTAATATTTATCGGGTCACTGTGTATATATACTGTTGATGAGACAGAACAGGTAGTTATTACCAAATTTGGAAAACCAATAGGTGATCCGATGAAGGATCCTGGGCTAAAGCCTAAGATCCCCTATTATAAAGTTAATGTATTTCCTAAAAACATTCTGGAATGGGATGGCGATCCTGATCAGTATCCCACACTTGATAAAACATTTATCTGGGTGGACACTTTTGCAAGATGGAAAATAGTTGATCCACTTAAGTATTTTAAGACACTTAATAATGAGATGGCTGCCCAGTCAAGATTGGATGCAATATTAAACTCAACAATTCGAAATGCTATTACATCCAACTCACTGATAGAAACGGTCAGGAATACTGACCGCCAACTGGAGGCCGATATCTTTGATTCTGGTGTGAATGCCAGCAAGAAGGAGGTTGAAATTGATCAAGTAGTTACAGGGCGGGCTAAAATAGCAAAGAAAATACTTGAAGAAGCGCAGCCGAAACTTGAAGATTTCGGAATTCAGCTTGTTGATGTGAAAATAAAAAGACTTAACTACGAAGATGAAGTTCAGAGGTCAGTATTTGACAGAATGATTGCAGAGAGGAATCAGATAGCTGAAAAATTCAGGTCTGAAGGGCAGGGTGAAGCAAGAAAGATTGAAGGTGATCGTGCAAGAGAAATGAAGAGGATTACTTCAGAGGCTTATGAAAAGGCACAGAAGATAAAAGGTGAGGCTGATGCCAAAGCAACACTCATCTATGCCCAGGCGTACGGAAAAGATCCGGAGTTCTATTCTTTTCTGCAAACACTTGATATTTATAAACAGAGTATGGGAAAGGACAGTTCTCTTATACTTTCGACTGACTCCGAATTTTTAAAATATTTTAAGGGGTACAAGGGTAAAAATTAAAACCTTGAGTTGAGATAAAAAATAAAAACGCACGAAAGGTCAAATATTTTTCGTGCGTTTTTTTATTTAAGGATTCTACATCTAATAATCAGCTGTTTATTGAAAATTAGAATATGGAGCCGCAGTATCATGAAAAAAGTATCAGGCAAGGTGATCACTATAATTTTTGCTTTAGTATATTCATTATTTTATTCATATACCTTTGCATCGGCTAAAAATGCAGATGCAAACATTCTTTTATCCCAATTCACCTCTTCAAGTGTTCAGATAGACGGGAAAAGAGAATCTGTATGGGAAACTGCCTCTACGTCGACTATAAAGATTGCCATGACCTGTGACCTGAAAACTCAGGCGTCAGGTTGTGTTACAGTCGGAAAAGTAAGGTCACTGTGGGATGGTGCATTGCTTTATCTGTTAATTGAAGTCGAGGACCCGGATATCTTTTCATATGGGAAAATGCCAACTGATAATGACTGCCTGGAAATATATTTTGATCTGTATAATGATAAAAATGCAAAGTACCTGGAAGATGACTGGATGGCCGGTATCAGCAGAAAAGGCAGGTTGACCGGAAAAGGAGATTATACTGAAAGGATAAAAGATTCTGCGGTATCGCCGATATACGGGGGAAATAATATAGAAACCGGATACAGGGTTGAGATAGCAGTATTTCTTGGCGGTATTCCAATAGTGAACGATATATTAATAGGTATTGATTTTTGTATAAATGATGCTTCTTCATCAACCGGCAAATGTAAAAAAAGAATATTCTGGAATGATGGTCATAATAAAGGGTTAGACGATAACAGAAGGTGGGGGAGTTTAAAACTGACAGGGTATGACGGGACGTCACCCAAAGCTCTTGATACTTTCATGCTTGAAAAAAATATTAAGAAGGCAAAGAAACTGCCAGGAGGAATCTGGAAAAATGAAGTGAAAGTTAAAAAAGCACTTGCTATCGGAAAACTCGGCCTTATTTCTAAAAGCCAGACTGAAATCGATGAATACAACATGGCACTTGAAAAGGCATTCAAAAATCTCCGTAGAAAAGGAAAATATCAAGATCCCATGGATTTGCCTGTTATTGATCATCTTCCGGATCCATTTGCATTTTTTAATGGAAAACGAGTAAAAAATATACAGGACTGGAATAACCGCAGGGAAGAGATAAAGGATCTTGCCCAGTATTATGAATACGGCTATATGCCCGATCCTCCGGGATCTGTTACAGCTGCTGTAAATGAGAATAGTATTAAAATATATATAACAGATAATAGTAAAACCGGTGTAATCACGGGACTCTTGACCCTTCCCGCTATTGAACAGTGCGGAAAAGCCGGGCCATATCCTGTTGTGGTCAGCCTTGATTTTGGAATTATGAAACCCAATGAAATATATCTCAGGTCCGGCTATGCCGTACTGAGTATTACATATTCAAGTGTGGCGAGTGATAATTATGACCATACAGGAGCTTTTTATACATTATATCCATACAATGTCAGAACAGGAAATGATGCCGGTACCCTGCTTGCATGGGCATGGGGTGCGAGTCGCGGTGTTGATGCGCTTGAGTATCTTGAAAAGAATAATCCGGATTTTAAAGGAAAACTGGATTTAAATAAGCTGGTTGTAACAGTTTTCTCACGATGCGGAAAGGCTGCTCTTGCTGCCGGGTTGTTTGATGATCGGTTTGGTGTTGTAAGCCCGGGGGCTTCCGGTTGCGGTGGTGCTGCGGTCTACAGATATCAATCCTTTGGCAATGTATATAAATGGGGAATATCACCCGGAAACGAAGTTATGCCAGACAAGATAAGGCACCAGGGCCATAATTCTAATGAAATGCTTGCCAGATTTCTGAGTTATCCCAGAATTTACGAAACTAGTACTCACGGGTATGGAGAAAAACTCCCGTATGATCACCATGAAATAATAGCAGCCATTGCACCCAGAGCAGTACTGATTACCACTGCAAATGATGACTACACCAACAATGCTGAAGGTGACGCAATCGGACTTGAAGGGGCAAAGCCTGTTTTTAGATTCCTCAATGCTGAAAAAAAGCTTGGGCTAAATATTCGTACATCAGGAGAGCCGAATCCATGGGGCTTCGGTGGCGGACACTGGCTGAGTGATGGCCAGGTGCAGAACCTTGTTGATTTTTCCAATATGGTGTTCTTTGGAACCCCGCTCTCCAAAGAACAGGAAAAGGTGTTTTATTCAAATCCATATTATCCTGCATTTGAAAAGCATTACGGGGGGATTAAATCCATGATGCCATGGATTAAGAAAGTGCCTGAGGTTAATAATTAAAGAAACACCTTTGTAAAATGATGTTTTTTATTTAATAAGGGAAATAATAAAAAATTGTGGGAAATGGCCAGAAAGAAGAAGCGTGAAGTTGTCTGGCCTTGAAAATTCTATTTATTCAATTGAATATGAATAAAAGTCGTCATTTTCCGGCTTGACCGGGGAATCCAGCTTTTTATTCCGCTTCGACTGTTTCCAATGTTGTTTCAATTAGATCCACAGAATTTCCACCCACCATTATTTTAAATGTACCGGGTTCAACAACTTTTCGCATATCCCGGTCAAGCAAATAAAGTTCTTCAGGCCCTAATGTGAATTCAACAGTCTTTGTTTCTCCGGGATCAAGTGAAATACGTTTAAATCCTTTAAGTTCTTTGACCGGTCGTGTAATGGAACTTACTTCATCGCGTAAATAAAGCTGCACAACCTCATCACCTTTTATTTTGCCCGTATTTGTAACCGCAACTGCAACTTTTGTCTCGCCCTGAGTACCAATTTTATCCGACGTAAGGCTTAGTTTGTCATATTTGAATGTCGTATAACTGAGCCCCCAACCAAATGGATAAAGAGGTTCTTTTTTTATATCAATATATCCGCGCCTGGCAGTGGGTTTGTAATTATAGAAGATCGGCAGTTGTCCTACAGACCGGGGAACTGACAGAGGCAGTTTCCCTCCCGGATTGAAATTCCCGAATAGGGCATCCGCGACAGCATTGCCGCCTTCCTGCCCAAGATACCATCCTTCAAGAATGGCAGGGATATTTTCCGCTATATAGTTTATTGCATTGGGGCGGCCATGCATAAGGAAAACAACAACAGGTTTTTTAAGCTTAAGCATTTCTCTTACAAGATCATTCTGGTTTCCAAGCAACCCAAGACTGCCCCTGTCACCAAGATGACCAATCCATGCTTCCCTTGATGTAAACTCATTGCCTCCAAGAGCAAGGATTATTACATCCGCTTTTTCAGCAATATTTACTGCCTCTTTAATACGCTCAGCGTTTTTCTCAGGATCGCCCGGTTCCGGTTCTTTAAAGCCGAAGGCCGTAGGATCAGCCTCTGTAATTTTACATCCTTCGGCATATAATACTTCCTGATCCGGTGTTATCCTGTTTTTTATCCCCTGAAGGATATCAACTCCCCCCTCAGGAAATCCGCTGTAGTTGCCTAAATGAACACCCTTTGCATTGGGGCCGATTACCGCGATTTTTTTGTATTTTTCATTAGAGAGAGGAAGAATGTTCCCTTCATTTTTAAGAAGAATTATTGCTTCCCTGGCAGCCCTTAAGGCGAGGGCCTTATGTTCCGGGTTTTTATATACTTCTTCGGCATACTCCGGGTCAACATAGGGATCATCAAACAACCCGGTTATAAACTTTGAACGAAGTACCCTTGCAACGCATTTATCAACTGCTTCCTCGGAGACCACACCATTTTTAACCAGATCAACCAGGCTGTCGTACATTTCGGTATAGGGCAATTCCATGTCCACCCCTGCTTCGATTGCCTGCCTTGCAGCATCTTCCTTTGAAGCTGCTACATGATGTTTTTCCATTAACTCCTTGATGCCGTAGTAGTCCGAAACCGTGTGCCCATTAAATCCCCATTCCTTTCTTAAAACACCTTCAAGCAGCTTTATATTGGCATGGGAAGGGAGACCGTCTATCTCATTGTAGGACGGCATGATACTCTGCAGGTTTGCTTCTTTTACCGCGGCTTCAAAGGGTTTTAGGAAATATTCTCTTATAACTCTTTCGGAGTAGTTTGCAGGACCGACATTTGTGCCGTTCTCAGGCTGCCCGTGTACGGCAAAATGCTTTCCGGTTGCTATTACATGGGCCTTGTCAATATGGTCAGAGTTGCCTTGAAAACCTGTTACTGCTGCCACACCCATTCTGGAGGCAAGGTATGGATCTTCACCGTATGTTTCTTCTGTCCTTCCCCATCTCGGGTCCCTTACAATGTCCAGCACAGGAGACAGAACCTGCTGAGCGCCCCTGGATCGCACCTCCAGCGCTGTAGCTGTAAATACTTCATTTACAAGGTCAGGGTTCCATGTTGATGCAAGGGCAATAGCCTGCGGAAATGATGTTGCCTTTGTAGTGGCAAGCCCGTGCAGCGCTTCTTCATGGAACATGACTGGAATACCCAGACGGGTATTTTCAATAATCCATTTCTGGACAGTGTTTGTAAACTCGGCCATTTCCTTTGGCCCAAGTCTCATGCCCGGCCTTGATATCTGCCCTATGCCATTTTTGAAAAACTTTGCTGCGCCTTCAGGGTTGAATTTACCGTCTTTGTCAACAAATGATGTCTCTGCGTCGGAACCGAAGCCAAGCATTGGCATTGTGCTGGTAAGTTGTGCCACTTTTTCTTCAAGTGTCATTTTCGAAAGGAGATCAGCAACTCTTTCTTCAACAGGTAAATTAGCATCTTTATATGATTTATTTCCTGTGTTATTACAACTGATGGCTGTAAGAGTTAAAAATAGTATTAGCAGTATCCTCATGAGAAATCCTTTCTTCCATAGATAAGTATTGTTGGTCAACATTGGGTTTTTTAAAGCCGGACAGGTAATAATCTATAGCACCAGGAAGATTAAAAATAAAGGTAAAATTGCTAAAGCGTTCAGGATGTTTTTAAGGTTTATCAGTTATTTGACTCCAAATATTACGCATGATAATTTATACAGGATAAAATAGCATTGTATATCATATAAGGATTATTAGTTGTCATTTCGGCCAGCGGGAGAAATATTGATATTAAATCCATAGCAAATGGTAGGGGCACGGCGCGCCGTGCCCCTTATACAATAGTGTACATCGAAACGACAGGTAATTATTGAATGTAAAGGATGGTCAGGAGTCGAAATGAAATTCAAATGTATAAGCTGTGATGCCCTTGCAAGGCAGACATATCTATGTGCTGCTGAATCTCCTCATTTGATTGATGTTGAACTTGTCTCCATGGGGCAGCATATAAAGCCAAAGGAGCTTAACAGAACACTTCAGGATAAAATAGACCGTGTCACTGATGCAACTTATGATGCATTACTTTTGTGCTACGGACTTTGCGGACAGGCAACTGCCGGACTTATGGCAAGAGAAATACCAATTGTAATTCCGCGCGCCCATGATTGTATTACCCTTTGCCTTGGATCAAAGGAAGAATACAAAAAACAGCAGGAGGTCTGTCCCGGCACGATATGGTATACAAAAGATTATATGGAAAGGCTTGATAATTCCACTGGGTTTTCCGGTATGGGCGCATCGTCAGCAGAACTATATGATGAAAATGCCTATGAAGCAATGGTAGGCCGTATGGGAAAAGAGAGAGCAGACAGGATAATAGCCTCCATTGGTGATATGACAAAAAATTATGAGCGTGTAGTATTTATCGAACAGCGTATAGTTGACAGTCAAAAGGAAGAAGAATCCGTACGAAAAGAGGCAGAGGCAAAAGGCTGGCGTTTTAAGGAAATGCCCGGTAATATAAGGCTCATTAAAGGGCTTCTCAATGGAGACTGGCCTGAAGAGGATTTTTTATGTGTAGAGCCCGGACAGAAGATTGCCATAGGTTTTGGGGATAAAATTGTGAAAGTTGTCGAATAAATAGAATAATTTTCTTTGATCTTTTAACCTTTTTTATTATACTGAAACACAATTAATCCAAACGAACTGACAGGAGAAATAACAGGATGAGAAATTAACCGTAGGAAGTAAAAGCTGCATTAAGCTTTAACTATGACCGCTCCTCGGCTTCTGAGAATGAGGAGCTGTGATCCATACGGTTTCATCTATTGCCTGAGTGTAAATATATATTTAAAAACCCGCCGTTGGATCATTCCAGCGTGCGGGTTTTTCTTTTCAGGAGAAAGGATTGATCATCTTATGTCAATAGATTATTTAATCTTTAATAATGTTTCATTCAGCTATGATGCAATGACACTTCCATTATTAAAAGAAGTGAATGTCCACTTCAATAGAGGATGGACGGGTATTATAGGCGCGAATGGTGCGGGAAAGACAACACTTCTAAGGCTGGCTTCCGGTGAACTCATTCCTGGTCAGGGCCAGGTTAGAGGTTCCGAAGAAGCAATCTACTGCACACAAAGGACTGATAACGCACCGTTAAAGCTTAACGACCTGGTCAACTCTGCTGACAGTTCCTCCTGCAGAATAAAGGGGCAGCTCGGTGTGGAATCCGACTGGCAT
>JASFHE010000012.1:0-27124 GCA_050123415.1 Desulfobacteraceae bacterium
CATTCATTCGAGACTCCGATTTTCTCAACGTGCCAGTTGTCAAAATCCGGTTGTCAGTCAATTCACTCCAGATTGAAAAGTAATTGACAACCGTACAAATTGACAACTAAACTGTTTTCATGAAAAAAAACGAATATTCAATACGCGAATTTGCGGAAGCCTTTGACCCATCCTTTACGCGTCAGGGAATTCTTAAACATATAAATTCTGGAGTACTAAAAGCCAATCGAGACGGCAGAAATTTTACACTCGATATTACACAAAAAGATAACGCTGAATTCATAAAGAACTCAGAAAGAAAATTCACGGAAAAGCCCGTCGAACTTCCGGCACCAAAACATCCCAAAAAAGCAAAGCCTGTCAAAGTTAAGAAAGAGAAACAGCCCAAAAAAACAAAAGCGGTCGCAGTTAAGAAACCGAAAAAACAGGAAAAGAAGAAGTCAGTCAAAGAAGGTAAACTACCAGCGCACATAATTAAAAAACTTGACGAAGGTAGATTAAAAGCATCTGAACTTATAGACCTACCGAAAGTCACAGTAGAAAAAATAAAAATATACGAAGCAACAAAACAGATAGTCCAGAAACGCCAGCAGGAACGCCGGGAATTGATAAGCGCAAAGCTATTACGAATAATATTTGGAAAATTATTTGAAATCCATACTAACGAATTTCTCACAATTAAGTCAAAATCAGTTGCAAATATAGCCGGAGTGTTCGGATCGACCGACGAAGAAAAAAAGTTGCAGGCCGAGAAAATACTTGACGAGGATTTGTGGGAAGTCCTGCAGCATATAAAAATAGAATTTAATAAATTCCTTGTGAAAACCGGAAATGAACCAATTAAGTGATGTAGAAAAAATCCGGCTGTTTTATGAAGACGCACCAATTCAACCGCCTCCCAGGTACATAAGCGATTATATAGAAAACCGCCGTATAATGCCGAGTAATACACCAATACCCGGACCGTGGAAAAACTGGCGTTCACAGTACGCAGTCGAAATAATGGATTGCCTTTCTCCTTTTAGCCCGATTCAGCACGTAGATGTAATGTCTGCCGCACAGGTCGTAAAGACGTCAATCATGGAGAACACTATTGGTTATTATATGGGAGCTTTACCAAGCCCGATTCTTTTTATGTCCGGTACAGACGCACTTTTAAGGAAATGGGCAACAAAGAGACTTGAACCGTTAGTTGATAGTTTAGGATTAAGAGAAAGACTTATTGCACCGGTAGAAAACGAGAAATCCCGTAGAACAGGTGATACCACATTTCAAAAGCTGTTTATGGGTGGTTTTCTGGAAATGGCAAGTGCTCAATCACCTTCCAGCATGCGATCTGATTCAGTAAGAATATTATGTATAGATGAACCGGATGCAGCGCCGGAATTGCTTGTAACAGGTGAAGGATATTTTGACGAAGTAGTAGAAGCCCGTACCAGTGCGTGGGGAAACCGCAGGAAAGTATTATCCTGTTCAACACCTACGGAATTTCAATCATCAGTAATATACAGACGTTTTTTACTCGGCGATCAGTGTGAATACTTTGTAATATGTCCGGTTTGCAAAAAATTGATATTACTGGAACGCGGAGAGGAAAAAGGAAATCACGGATTAAGAGCAGAAACAAAAGCCGGACAAATTGAATTTGTTTATTACCTATGCGATAGATGCCACGACGCAATATTTGAATATCAGAAAGCAGACATGATCAGATCGGGAAAATGGGAACCGCAGGCAAAACCTGAACGATTAAGACGGTCATTTCACCTTTCGGCATTATTAAGCCCTATTGGTGCGTATGGCTGGATGGATTACTGGACAGACTACCAGAAAGCGCAAAGAATGCCGGACGGCATGAGATCATTTATAAACCTGCGTGACGGCCTGCCATTTCAGGAAGCAGGAACCAGACCGAAAGCGGAAAAGATAATAGAGAACAGAGGGAAATACAGACGCGGAGAAGTACCCGAAGGTGTGCTGTATATAACAATCGGATTAGATGTACAAAGAGGAAGCACATCAGATCCGGAAAACCCACCGAGGCTTGAACTTGAAATATTAGGCATAGGATACGCATACAGAACATGGTCAATAGATTATAAACGATTTGAAGGCAATATAACAGATCCGTATTCCGGCGCATGGGAAGACCTGCATCAATGGGCAATACAGACAGAATTAACATTTATCCGAAAAATAGACGGATTCAGATTTCCGGTGCAATTATCATTTTTTGACTCAGGCGACGGAGAAACCACGGATGTAGTGTACAGATTCACCCAAAGATGGGAAAGCACATTCCCGATTAAAGGTATGCGCACAATTCACCAGAGGAAAAAGGAAAAACCGGACGAACTGACAGAAGGTACATTTAAACGGTACAGGGCAGCGAAAATATCGGAAGACATCACACTTTATGAAATATCCACAAATTATTATAAAACGCAAATATATAATAACGTGAAAATCGAAAGAGAACCGCAGGAACCGCAAAAACCCGGATTCTGTGATTTTCCCAGAGACTACGGGCAGAATTATTTCGATATGCTCACAGCAGAAGAAAAACTGACAGACGGCAGCTATGAAAGCCACGGCAGACGTAACGAATCGCTGGATTGTAGAATATATGCACTTTGCGCCGCAGACGTATGGCTTGACAGCGAAGTATTGAATTACAGGTCGTGGGCAAAGAATAACGGCTGGAAACAGGACCAGATACAAAGGATTTCACACAGGACAGTAATTGATAATTTAATAAAACAGACGGGAGTTAAAAAGTCTTGACAAAATTAAATATTATGTCCCATATTTCCTTATGGGATACATTAACCTCAGAAAACAGCGTATACAAGCCAGATTGTCAGTCGTGCAGTCTCAGATTGAAAAACTGGAAACCGTACTTGACGAAATGTCGGCAACCGGCGCTCTTTCATATTCCTTTGATTCCGGCGAAGGCAGCCAGCGTACAACCCGCAGAAGTTTAAAAGAAATCAATGATTTACTATCCCAATTATACGCCAGAGAAAACAGTTTAATCAACGATCTATATAATATGGGTATTGTTTCAGTAAAACTCAGGAGACGTCCTTCCAATGTTAGATAATCTCCGAAGCAAAATCAAATCAGCATTCGCAAAAAAAGACACACACGTAATCCAGCAGGCAGGAAAAGGCATATCAGCCAGAAGCAGCTATTCGAGTTTTAACGGCTTCGGCGGATACGGTTCCGGCTCTAAATGGGCAGGCGGCACAAATCCGGGCGCGCCAATCGATATACATAATCATTTCGAGATAAGACAAAAAGTCCGCAATCAGATGTACGACAGCATTGAAGGACGGGCCTTACTCAAAAGCATAGCCGATACATCAGTAGATACCGGCATGAGAGTCAAGCCGACGCCAATAGCAGAAATAATCGGACGCACACCGGAAGAGCTCGAACAGTGGGCGGAAGATACAGCAATTAAATTTCACCTTTGGGCCAACGATAAAAAAAGCCACAGATCAAGAGTAAATAATTTCTACCAGAATCAACACCTTTATATGTGGTTTAAAAAACGTGACAATGATATGTTTACCCGCCTGTTTTATGGCAGAGACAAAGACCTAATAAATCCATTGCAAATAGATTTCACAGATCCGAACCAGATCAGAGGATTTGATTATACATCAACGTACGCACAATTTATAAATAGTGATGACGGTATAAATAGAGCAGAATCAGGCCGCGAAGTATCATACAGAGTATGGAAATTGAATGCAGACGGAAGCTATAAAGAAGTAACAGTCCCCGCGGTCGGTGAAAAATCCGGTCGTTATTTTATGTTGCATGGATACAACCCCGAATACGCAGGACAGGGCCGCGGCTTTTCCGACATGGCCCATGCAATACAGGAACTATCCGACCTCACAGATTTTAAACACTCCGTAATACAGAAAGCCATAAATCAGGCGTCATTTATTGGCGTAATAGAAAATAAAGAACAGGATGCATCACAACCCCTTGAAGGGAGACCCTCAGGTCCTATAGAACAATATGGCAGCATTCCTAAACCGCCGGCAGATGCATCAAACGTAACTGAAGAAAGCCTTGAACCTGTAATAAACTGGGGATTGCAAAACGAAGCCACAATTAGACAACCCGGTTCTAACTTGGTAGGAAATCTGAAACGCGGTGACACATGGAAAAACCTGCAGGATACAAGCCCCGGCGCACAATACGACAAGTTCGTAGAATCGTTTTTTGCCTCAGTATGTGCAAGCACGGGATGGTCAATTGAATTAGTCCTTAAAAAATTTGGTGAAAATTACTCCGCAAGCCGGGCAACCCTTATTCTATGCTGGAGAACCGCAAGCATTGAACGTCAGGACATGATAGCTGATTTTTGCGACCCGATATACGAAACGTGGCTGTCAGAAGAAATCGCAGCCGGACGCATACAATGCCCCGGATGGTCAGATAAGCGTATCCGCGCAGCATGGCTTTGTTGCGAATGGTCATCAGTCCCGATGCCGGATATAGACCCGAAAAAATCAATCGAAGCCAAAAAGGTCGCAGTAGAACTCAGCGCTGAAACTCTTGACGATGTTGCACAGGGATATAACGGAAGCTCAGGCAAAGCAAACAGAATGAAAAACGCAAGACAATTTGAGGAATTACCAATACCGCCGTGGCAGCCCGCAGGAGCTGCGGCAACAACATCAGATGATGATGATGAAGAAGACGAGGAGGAAGAATGAAAAGTCAAAGAGCAACAGATAAACTAACCTTCAAATTATTATGGCTTATTCTCGGCCTTTTAGGTGGCCTATGCGTTTTTTTCATTAAAGACTGGTTTACGAACAGCAATATATCAAACAAGGTATGTGCTGAAGAAATACATGAACTCGATAAACGGGTAACAGTTGTTGAAACCATTCTGCCGGAAATAAGAAATTTCATGAGCCGGTTAAATACTAGGATGGAAAATTTAGAAAAGAAATGAGGTAACACAATGAATATGCAAGAACAAGCAGCAATAAAAGGATTGTTTTCAGGTGTACAGTGGCGTAAAATAAAAGGTGTCTGGACGCCAATATGGAAAGGAATATTTCCAAATACGATCGTAACAGTCGGAAAAAATGCAATTCTCAATGAAGCACTCGCAGGATCAGGATATACGGCCGCATGCTACATGGGACTAATCAGCTCAGTCGACTGGTCGGAAATATTAGCAGGCGACACGATGACATCTCATACAGGCTGGAAAGAAGCCGGAACGACGAACGCACCTGATTATTCAGGAGACAGAAAAACCTGCGTATGGGCAGCTGCAGCAGCAGGCGCAAAATCATTATCAGCTGCACTATCATTCACCTTTACAGAAACCGGAACTGTAAAAGGCGCATTTATAGTTTTCGGAACAGGAGCAAGCGCAACGAAAGACAATACAGGTGGCGTACTTCTTTCAGCCGCACTTTGCGATGAAGGCGACAGAATCGTTTCAGCACCCGGCGATATATTAAATATGAGCTGGACAGGAACATTAACATAATATGGCTTTTCCTTCTGTATCATCAGTAACCGAAACGCAAGTTTCATCAGCATCTACAACGCATGATATTAATATGCCTGCAAGCGTAGATGCTGATGATTTACTTCTTGTTTTTATAGCATTTTCGTTGCTTCCAACTCCCGGCACTCCTTCAGGATGGACATTGCTAAGAGAAGATGGAATTTTCTGTACCTATGCGAAAAAAACTGATGGAACAGAAGGCGGAACGGCAGTTAATTTTTCTACAAGCAGCTCGTGTACTGCAGCGGCACAATGCTACAGAATTACAAACTGGTATGAAGATATTACGAATGGAGTAAATATTTATTATACTTCCGGTAGCGGTGCCAACCCAGATCCGCCAAGCTTGACTACTGCATGGGGAAGTGACGATAATTTATGGATAGCAGCGTGCGGCGGCTATAATGATGATGCAACAGTAAATGCATATCCTGCCAATTATACTAATGGATATGGTACTATTTCGGGAGGTGGCGTAAATAACGGTTGTGAAGTCGGTACAGCACGCAGGGAAAATGCAACAGATACGGAAGATCCTGGAACTTTTACACTAAGTGAATCTGAGACATGGAGAGCGCATACAATAGCAATTCGACCAGGATCTGGCGGCACAACCCTAACCGGCACAATCAGCGAAAGCGCAGCAATAACAGACAACGCAGCAGCACAAGCAACATTCGGAAGTTCAATAAGCGAATCAGCTGCAATCAGCGACAGTGATACAGCACAAGCACAGTTCGCAAGCTCAATCGCAGAATCGGCCGGAATATCAGATTTAATCACTGCGCTTGCAGAAATGCAGTCATTGATAAATGAATCAAGCGCAATCACGGATAATATAGAATCACAATCAACATTCGCAAGTACAATCACGGAATCAGTAAATATAACCGATCTTATAGAAACCCTTGCAACATTTCAGAGCATTATAAATGAAAGCGCAGCAATAACCGATTTTCTAACAGCAGGCGCGACAATAATATCAGGCACAATAAATGAAGTCGCAGGAATAAGCGATTCATTAAGTAGTCTTGCACAATATATCAGTACAATATCCGAATCAGCAGAAATAAACGACAATTTGACATCATTAGCAATAATGCTGTCATCAATAGCAGAATCAGCCACAATATCAGAAGTAGCGACAGCAATTGCAGAATATCAATCGTCAATATCTGAATCAGTATCAATTACAGATATAGTACAAGTAATACTCAGTGCAATAGAAAGCGAAATAATAATCAGATGTTTTAAGAAAACCGATATACTTACAGAACAACAGAAACACGAACACGTATTGACTAAAATCAAGAAACATATTGACATAATCAATCAGGTCAAGCAGGGAGGTGACAGATGCCATTAACAGCAAAACCATTATCAACAGCATATCGGAACCTGGGTGAAAAAAATTACAGACTCGGAGTCGAAATTGTAGATGCAGACGGCGAAGCAGTTGAAATAACCGGCGACGTAAGCCTGATATATACAGATACAGAAGGCGACACATATGAAGAAACCGGAGTAAGTGAAGATAATATCGCATATTATGACGTAACAGACGGTGATTTATTCTCACCTTCAGGAACATATAAATACTGGATAAAATGTTTTGATCTTGATATATACGGCCCGTTTGAACTGAAGATTTTGCCCGTGCCGGAAATAACTTCTTGACAAAATTAAATATTATGTCTCTTAATTGGAGGTGATATGAAGAATAAAGAAAAAATTTATGCGGTATCCGAGAATTTTGCAAACGAATATTTTCAGATGCGTGCAATGGTAACCGAAGAAGATAAAAAGCAGGCAATAACTTTGTTTGGTAGAAATATAGAACAACCACAGATTTATAAAATCGAAGGCGAAAACGCAATAATTAAAATAAAAGGCCCTTTGTCAAGATCAGGTCCTGATTTTATCGATTTATTTTTAGGATATGGTGGAACCTCTTATTCAGATATAATTAACGCCTCAGAAGAAATATTAAAAAATGATTTAGTAAAAAAAGTAATACTTGAAATGGATACTCCCGGAGGAGAAGCGACCGGAGTATTTGAAACAGCAGAAGCAATAAGTAATCTTGCCAGTAATAAAAAAGTAATAGCAATGAATTTGGGATCAGTAGCCAGCGCAGGTTACTGGATAGCATCACAGGCAAGACAGATATATGCAAGCAATCCACTTGCTGAAACCGGAAGTATCGGCGTTGTATGGGTATTAAGAGATTATGACCGAAACGTAAAAGACGACGAATACGGATATGCGAGAGTAAGAATCGTTTCGCAAAATGCTAAAAACAAAAGACCTGATATAACAAAACCATCTGAAAGAAAATGGATGCAGGATTTAATTGATGGAATTGAGAATTTATTTATTTCATCAGTCGCAAGCGGAAGGAAAATATCTAAAGAAACCATAATAGAAGATTTCGGGAATGGAGCAATGTTTTTAGCTCAGGATAACAGACCGGAAGCAGTAGACGCCGTAAAAATTGATATGATAGATGGCATAGTGAATTATAAAGAAGCTAATTTTGATGAAAGTTTTTTTGAAGACGATGATTTCAAAAATCTGTTTAATTATACAGACAGACAAGAGAAGGAAGTATCAGACAATAACGATGCATTTCAGGAATTACCACGAGTAGGACAAGAGCAAAACCCCGCAGCAAAACAGCGGGATAATAATATTAAGGAGGTTTTAACAATGCCAACACTTAAAGAATTATTGGCAGAAAACCCCGCCGCTAAAGCAGAATATGATAAAGAACTTGCCGATTATGGCAAAGCACAATTTGAAGCGGGGAAACAGGAAATTCGGGATATAGTGACCAAGGCCGCACCGTTTATCGGAAATTCTGAATATCCGAAACAAATCACAGAAGCTGCGGTCGCAGTAATCAAAGGCGAAAGATCAGTCGATGTACTTGATACCATGGTATCAACAGCCGACATGATCAAAGAGCTGAAAAATTCCAATGCAGCCACAGGCGAAACACCGGAAGACACACACGAAGACGGCAATCCATCTGGGCAGTTATCGGAGGAGTATGTAAAAAACGGTGTGATAATGACTGAAGCTGATATGGCAGCAGAAGAAAAACGCATGAAAAGAATAACAGGTCAGGAGGTGAACTAATATGGCATTTCAGGCAAGAGTTGATAATAATACCGAACCTCTCATTCTTGATGGATATTCGTACGTACGTGAAGCAGACATCGCACAGGATGAGCAGAGAACAACTGATTTACTTCATAATACAATAATGGCAAAAAATGCAACGACTCGTCAATGGGTACCGTTTAACGATCTTACTCAGACAAGCGGAGAATCAGTACCACGCGGAATTTATGTCGGCGATGATATTGCAGCCGCTGATCTTGCAGCAGGCGATATCGAAGATATACCGATCATGGTAGGCGGTTGTTGCACATTAAACGATCAGCTTGTAGTATTTGATGACGACACACTTGATGCAAACAGTATCGTCAATCCTGCAAACATCGAAGCCAGAACAGTACGCGAAGCACTTATGGAATCTTCCGGAATGTATCTTGAAGAAACCATAAATATTACAGAGTATGAGAACTAAGGAGGCAATGAAATGGCAGTAACACCAACCACAGTTGACACATATAGCCGGTACATGGATGCACTGTTTAATGAGAATGAAATAATCAGTGTATCAACAGTCTGGCAGCAGTTTTTTGGTAAACCCGGAAATAGCGGATCAAAAACAATTTACAGTCCCGATTCTGAAGTAATAGATATCGATATAATGCGTGGACAGGAAAGAATCGCGGCTTTGATACACAGGGGAACGGACAGCCGTTATTTGAACAAGCAGAAGAATACTGAGCTTGAAAGATGGTCATCTTTTAGCAGGGTATTCCCATTTGCTGAAGAACTTGGAGACATCACAGCAAGTCAGATCAACAGACGTGTTGCAGGTGAAAATCCGTATGAACAAAGATCAAAAAATGAAAGAATGAGAGAACTCGCAAGAGAAAACCACCTTGAACATATAAGAAGATATGTAAGACTTTTTGAATATCTATGTGGACTATCTCTTATGTCAGGGCAGCATCCGGCAATAACAGGATCTGCAAATGCTGATAACTGGTATGATTTCCGCAGAAATGCAGCCCATATCGTAACACCTACAGTTCCGTGGGACAATGCAGCAGCAGACATACTCGGAGATTGGGACGCAGCGTTTGACGCAGGCAGAGAAAACGGACATATAAGATATAATGTAGCGTTTGGAGGCGGAGACGTATTAAAGGTGATACTTAATGACGCCACAATCCAGAAATTTGCAGATAACAGAAGATTTAGTTTTGTATTTGCAGGTCGTGATGGATTTGCACTGCCGGGAAATTTGCAACCTCTCGTAGAAGCAGGCGCAGACCCAATTGCAAAAATAACCACACCGAAAGGCAGAACATTTTATCTTTTTGGATATGACGCAATCTGGACAGATGCAGACGGAAATCCAACAAATTATATGCCAGTTGATGATTTCTTTTTTGCATATTACGGCGCACGCTGTGACAGATATTTCGGCCCGAATGAAGTATTACCGCCAACACCGGCAGACGCTGCATGGTATCAGCAAATGTTCGGAATGAATATGAACGCACCAATGATGCCAGTAAACATTAAGAATCCCGGCGGAATCGTAACACCTGCAATGTTCTATTGTGACGCATATCCGTCCAATGATAAAAAGAAAGTATCAATCAGAACTCAAACAGCTCCTATCTTTGCAACAACTCAGACAGACGCATTTTTTACATATACCGATTGTCTGACAGTCTCAAGTTAAGGAGGATTTATCGATGGCACGTAAAAAATTTGATGCAATGCATCCGCCACACATATACAAGAATATCAAACGTGAAAAGCAGTTCAATGAAAAAGACGTTGTTCCATTTTTCCCTGAATTCGCAAAGAACAGCGACGATATGCCGGGACCTGATTTCTCAAGCATTGAAATTGAAAAAGAACACAAGAAACTAATCGAAGAACATGAGAAATTAGAAAAACAGTTACAGGGAATGCAGGATCTTAACAAAGATCTGGAAGTACAGGCAAAAGAAATAATTGCTGAAAACGAAAAACTGAAAGCACAACTGGAAAAAGGAAACAAGAAAGAATTGCTTGATCAAATCAAAGAACTTGAAGATAAAGTCGCCGAACTGGAACTCGAACTCGAAGCAGTACAGGGCGCACCTGAAGACGAAAGCGAAGAATCTTTAATCCTTGACGATAATGTAGAACATGAACCAGTTGAGCAGGAAGACGAAGGTCAGGCAGATCAGGAGGAAGACGATGCAGATAGTCCCGAAGAATAAAACTGTATGTATCGGCGCAAGGAAGTTTATTGAAGGCGAGGTAATACCGCCTGCGATAAAACTTGAAATTCCTGAATTGACTAAAAAAGAAGCTGCTGCAAAAGCTAAAAAAGAATCGAAGTCGAAGAGCAGTTTCAGATCAAGATCAGGCGCAGTAATTTCTCCAACAGTTTCAACAGGAGCTACAGAAGAATAATGGAAAATCTTCGCGCGGCAGTAGAAAAAGATTTGTACGATTCCCTTGAAGGTGAGTTCGGCTTGCCGGTAGAATTGATATCGCCGGATGGTGAAAGTCAAATCTACAGTAAGAACAATCCGACAGAACTTTTAAAGGGACAAGTATTATATTTCTCGTCGCGCGAAAATCCCGAAACAGGAGAAACTATTATTGTCAATAATCCTGTAGTAAGTCTCAGAATATCAAGTCTTGATCGAGTACCGCAAGCCGGGGAAACATGGATAATTAAAATGCCATTATCCCCGATTGAAGATGCAGATAAGACAACATTGACATTCACACCGACAAGAAGTCCGGAACACGGAACGGACATAGGATTTATCAGAATATATCCGCAATGCATAGAAAATGACAGCGGGGAGGAAGTCTTAGATGATGTACTATCGTACGATTAAGACAGCAATTCAGACAATCCTTGCGGAATCGTCATTGAGCAATTATCGTGTATTGGGATTTCAAAGACAGTCAAAATCAGCAGACGAGACTTTAAATAATGACAGGCTTGTACAGGTATATTACAGTGAAGGCGATTTTCCGAAATCAGCAGGCAGAAATAAGGGATCAAAATCCCACGACTTGACAATCGAAATAGATATGACCGTCAGTGCAAAAGCACAGGCAGATATGTCCATACTCGACAGCACAACAGCGACAGCGGAACAGAAAGCAAACGCAATCGCAGGATTAAAAGAAGCCGCGGAAATAGCAGACGAAAAACTGGACGAACTTATCGACAGAATATGGAATATTATGCTTGATACAAGAAACTACGATTTAGGACTGGAAGTCGGTGCAGTATCAAGCCCCTGGATAGGTAAAATTACAAAAGATACGTTGCTTGAGCGCGGCGATCTTGTAGTAAAAACAGCAAACATGAAATATACATGCAGGGTACAGGAATACGTGTTAGGCGTAACAGCAACACAGCCAGACCCGGCAGTAATAAATTCAAGTATCCCGATAGGCGACGGAGAAATCGGCGGATCGGGAGTAGAAGTAGAAAACATCATTCCAGAGGAATAAGATGAAACAATTTTTAAAAAATATCTTATCTGAATTAACCAGATTATCAAATAATAGTAAAATATTGTATAAAGTTTTTGGATTATATGGTCGTGATAATTTTACAGTATTTTTCTGGCGTTTGCATAATCGGGTATCATAAGGAGGTTTAAACAATGACCATATATCCTTCATCCCTTGCCGCAGTTAATGGCGTAGGGATACAGAATGAACAATACGCAGTATCCGCCGAAGTCTTGCCACAAAAAAATGTCATAATCGGAACGTTTGACGAAGATACATTCACACTATTAACGCCGAATGTGCCTATCAGGGTATACAGCCCTGAAGATGTCGCAGGACAGACCGGATACGGATTTATGTTACACAGGCTTGCAAAGTACGCAATGAAACCCGGCAAAGTTGAAACATGGATAATCCCGCAGCTCGAAGGCGGATCAGACCCGGCCACAGCAGCAGGAGAACTTGATTTTTCAGCAAGTGCAGACGTACAGGCAGGCACGATATATCTGTATATCGCAGGCGAACTTGTCAGATACGTAACAACAGCAGGCGACAGCGCGGACGACATCGGCGAAGCAATCGCAGACGCGATAAACGATGACGATGATCTGCCGGTAACAGCCGCAAACGTAGCCGGAGTCGTAACAATAACAAGTAAATCCGGCGGAGACTGGGGCAATGACATTACACTGCTTATCGGAAATCAGAATAATCCGTACACAGTATCATTACCGACCGGAGTAGCTTGCACAATTACCGACATGGCAGGTGGATCAGGAGTACCGGACATACAGGATGCACTTGACGCACTCGGAACCGGAGACGCACAGAATGAAGATTTCTTCACTAACCTTATCCACGGCTACGGCGCAGACACAGCAACACTCGATGCAATATCAACCTATAACGGAATCGGAAACGATTTTGTCGGCAACTACGCAAAAGAAATCGCAAGACCATTCAGAAGCCTTGTCGGAGACGTAACAGCCGGTTCGGCAGGATTAACAGCAGCTCTTGCACTTGCGGCATTGCGCAGAGAAACCGACAGGACAAACGGTGAAATACCTGCACCCGGAAGCCCGAATCACCCGCAGGAAATAGCAGCTCAAGTACTCGGAGCAATGGCAGTATTACACAGCACATATCCGCAAGTCGGAATGATAGATCAAATCCTTGCGGGCATATGGCCCGGAGCAAAAGCAGACAGATGGACAAACGATCAAGATAATCTTGAACAGGCAGTTAGAGGCGGATTAGCTACGACTAAAGCAAAAAATAACGTACTATACATGCAGAACATTGATACATTTTACAGGCCTGCAAGTGTGGCGCCTGAAAGCAATTACTGGCGACAGATGAAAAATATTTCCATAGCTCAAAACGTCCTGCATAACTGGCGTTTAAATTTTGAGCGTACAAAGTGGAAAGGAATATTCATCGTTGAAGATGTTACCGAAGTAACCGACGCCACAGCGAAACTGAAAGCCCGTGATGTATCAACAGTATTTGACGATGTATACGCACTGATTGAAACATTCGTGGGCAAAGGATGGCTATATCAAGGCGACTGGTCAAAAGCAAACTCAACAGTAACACTCAGAGCAGGATTAACCGGATTTGATATTTACTGCCCGATGATACCGAGTGGCGAAGGTGGAATTTACAACACGACAATCGGCATGGATACCAGTATCGCCATATTACTTGCAGGAGGTGAATAATCATGGGTAACGAATCAGGAACCATAAGAAAGCTAATCATCGATGGAATCCCTTTTGATTGTCCGGCTGATATTAACATTACCTTTAATCGATCAAGTTATACCATTGAAGGTATGCCGACAACCGGAGCAACAATCATGAAGTATCAGAGGCGAGTTCCAGGTATGGAAAGTGTTGTAATTCAGACAGGCCCTGCTGATGCAGAAACATTAAATGAAAAAGCTGAAACATTAGCAGATAAAACTTTTGCGGTTGAACTTGCAGACGGATCAACTTATCGTACAACGGGCCGCTTTAATTATGATACATGGGAAACCGAAGAGAACAGGCACACGATAAATATAATCCCTGCGAAAACTAAAAAAGCATGGACACCAGTGGTAGTATAAATGTATGACAGTACCGGTATACATACTCATACGCACAAGCGGGCGGCCACAATTTTTCGCTCGTATGATGGCATCTATTCAAGCACAATCATATAAAAAGATAGTGACCATTGTACACAGCGACGACCCGCGCGATGAGTATGTTACCGGAGACATAATACTTCATGGCACAGCCTATGGACTTGAGTACGGATCAGGAACATATAATCTATACAATAACAGATTACTGAAAGCAATCCCGGACGAACCCGGCTATTATCATTTTATCGATGACGACGACGAATACGCAAGCCCGGATGTAATAGAAAAACTGGTTAATCAATCCCTTGAAGATCATGTAAACGTCGGAAAAGTAAGCAGATGGGACGGACAGATATTCCCTAAAAAGTGGGGCATACAGAAATCATATCAAACAGAATGTTTTTTTATCCATACCGATTACAGACATAAGGCTAAATGGTGGGGCAATAAAGGCGGGGATCATCACTATTCAAAGCAGCTGACAAAAATATTACCGATAAACTGGATTGATAACCTGCTAATTTGCAAAGCACAACAAGGCAAAGGCCATGGCTGGAAACACGACGCAACCGGAAAAACAGCACATACAAAACAATTCAAACCGAACGAATTAGTAGCAGTCATGGGATTAGTTCCAGTCAAGAAAGGACATAGTAAAGACTGGATCAGACAGGGAACATTAAAGATGATACCTTACAGCAGAGCGATTGAACTTGAAAAGGAAAACAAAGTAAAAATAACCAACTGGTCGAATTATATCGAAAAACCGCCAGTCAGGAATATATATGCAAATTAAAAAAATATTAAAGAGAGGGATCATGGAAGATAAATACAAACTTAGCAAAGAAACAGCACAAGCTGAATTACAGAAGATGCTTGATTATTATGAAATCGATATTGATGAGATCGAAGATAAAGAGCTGAAAAAAGCAATCAAAGCCGGATATGACAGACTGATAAAAGCAGTCAGACTTGAAAGATTACAAGTCATAACCGAAAACGGAATCAAGATAATCCAGACATTGAAATCAAACGGAAGCACTGTAGAATATAGGGAAATTGACGGCAAATCAAAAATGGCAATGGCAGGCAAAGACGAAAAAGATTATTATGGAAAGTCTTATGCACTTATGGGAAGCTTGTCCGGACATGGAGAAAACGTGATATCAAACATGAAAGGAGTCGACCTGTCATTAGTCGAGACTTTGGGGATGATTTTTTTAGCGGTGTAATTCATCTTACGGTATGGATGGGAACTTTGATTTCTATGGAGCAACCTATACCCGTTATTAAGAATTTAAGGTTTGCAGAATTACGGGAATGGATTTCTATTATAGAAATGATGCAAACGGTAAGACAAAAACAATTTGAGGAAAAGAACAAAAACAATGCCTGATTTCGCAGTAACAACAGCATTCAGGGGAACTGATAAAATCAGCCCTGTATTTAACCGTATGAGTGCGTCAGCTGATAAATTCGGTCGTCATGGCTCATCTGCGATGAATCGGGTAGCATCCGCAGGCAGTAAAGTCACGTCCATATTAAAAGGATTAGTACCGATAGTCAGTATTGCGGCAATCGGCAGATTAGCACAAAAAGGAATCGAACTTGCATCTGACCTTACAGAAGTACAGAACGTTGTTGATACTACGTTTGTACAGGGTGCAAAAGACATAAACAAATGGTCTAACACAGCATTAAAAG
Organism: Desulfobacteraceae bacterium; assembly: GCA_050123415.1. GTDB lineage: Bacteria > Desulfobacterota > DSM-4660 > Desulfatiglandales > HGW-15 > JAAZBV01. Next base: position 16,014 of record JASFHE010000012.1, read on the forward strand.
CATTCGGACTTTCTGAATTGCAAGCAAAACAATTCGCAGGTACAATCGGAGCAATGGCAAAAGGTGCAGGAGTAGCGGAAAAGGATTTATATGGAATGTCGACGGGACTTGCAGAACTTGCCGGCGATTTTGCATCATTTTACAATTTGCCGATTGAGGAAGCATTTAACAAGATACGTGCCGGTTTATCAGGTGAAACAGAACCGCTTAAACAGATCGGAAAAGATATGTCAGTCGCAGGACTTGAAGCGTTCAGGCTTGCGCAGGGTATGAAAAAAGCAGTCAAAGATATGTCGATGGCTGAAAAATATCAATTACGATTTGCTTATTTAATGTCTCAATCAAAAGATCAGATGGGAGACTTTAATAAAACGCTGGCTACCAGTTACGCAAACCAGAAACGAGTATTAGCAGTTAAATTTGATCAATTCCTTGCAAGAGTAATGACGAAATTTTTACCACGATTAACAAGTTTATTTGAAAAAATGAATAATGCAATTGATAAACTTGACGCGGAAAAGATTGCAACATGGCTTGACAGATTAGTCAGCCTGATACCGTATGTAGTAAAAGGTTTTCTCGCCTACAAAGGTGCAATCGTGGCAATCAAAGCCGTAAATATCGGAAAAAATTTATGGCTGACAGTTTCTGCAATGTGGGAATTAAGGAAATTCCTGCCGCAAGCAATTAAAATGACAAAAGCATGGACAGCCGCACAGAAAGCATTAAATTTCGTAATGAAAATGAATCCAATAGGACTGGTAATTGCCGCCGTTATGGCTCTCGGTTATGCCGTCTACGACCTGTATACAAACTGGGATAAATATGTATTAGGCTTTCAAATTGGCATGCAGGAATGGATCATAAAATGGAAAACATTAAAAACACTCGTACTTGATGTATTATCTACGCTCGGAAAAGTAGACAGAAAAGCCTTTGAAAGATCAAAACTCGAACTGCAAATAGCATATCTGGAAGGTGAAATCCTGAAAAAGAAAGCTAAAAATCTTGATACAGAGAAAAGCATAAATCAGGAAGAGTTAAACCAGAAAGACAAAACAATAAATCAGTTAATGAAAAAAGGCATTAACGCAGAAAAGAAAGGTGCGTTACAAGTTGAGCGTGCAAAAATGATAAAGAAAGCTGCAATGCAACCAATTACAGGTACACAACCCCTTTCGGAATTGCAGATAGCGGCAATGAATCGCCAGACACAAAGAGAATACCAGAACAGATATTTCCGCGCACCGAACGAAACCGACGTACAAAGCCGGAATATCAATTTTAACGGACAGCTTAATATAGCAGGCGCGCCCGAAGGATCAACAATAAGCAGCTCAACAAAGGGAGCGAAGCCGATCAATATGCAGCTGGTGGGGGCGAACTAAATGAGCTGGGAAATAATTATAGTAGCTATCTTTTTTTATATTATAGGATTTATAATCGGATTTTTAAAGGGAACAAAATACAAAGGTAAACAATGAGCTGGGAGAATGAAACGAAGGAATTTATAAAATGTACAAGCCCTGAAGGAAATGTGTTTGAAGGCTTATGGATACGTGACGATAAAAGCAATGAAAAGAAACTCGGTATATTCTCACCACCCAAGTTCAATGGTGATATAATACAGGACATGGGTGTTAAATCAGACACTCACGCCTTTTCAATCTATTTTCAGGGGTTATCCCATCACAGAACAGCACAGGATTTCGACAGAGCATTAAAAGAGACCGGACAATGGGAAATCATTCATCCGGTTGACGGACCTTTAATTTTGCAGCTTGTTTCATGGCAACAGAAAATTGATCCAATATCAAGCGGAAATGTGACCGAGTTTTCGACAACGTGGCTGGAACCTGCAAATCAGCAACGCCTTATATCAGCAGCCGAACTATCGGGATCTATATTGTCGCAAGTACTAAACACAATCGAAGACGCTCAGGCAGTACTGCAGCAATTACGGGCCGATTTATACGCAGACATACAGGCATTAGTAAACGCAGTCAATCAGGCAACCGGAACATTCGACAAAGTATTGACCGAACTTACAGCCACAAACGCAATAGTACAGGACGCATACACGGAAGCAAATACAGCACTTGCAAACGCAATCAACACATTCGGAATCGGTAACACAGACCCGGCAGACATAGCGGAAGCACTCGCAGAAATGGCAATCGCACCACTCGCAGCAACAGAAGATTTTGTTTCCAGACTTACAGTATACCAGAACTTATCAACAGAATTATTCACATATATACCATCAGGCACGACATCAGAAGATTACAACAAATGTCTCGCTCAGGAATATACAACAACATTATCCCTTATAGCCGTAGCTCAAATAGTAGCTACATCCGATTTCGCAAGCCGAAGTGAAGTAATAAGCGCAATGGAAAACATACAGACGCTATTTGACGAAACAGTAGAAGCAATCGAAACAGCGCAGGATAATTTCAGCGACCTTGATATTGATGAACAGTATTTCAGTCAGACCAAAACATATACATCATTGATAAATCTGTATACACTTTGCTATCAATATCTGCTTACACAGTTTTATAATCTTGCAGTCGAAAAAGTGATAGTACTTGACCGACCGAGAAGCCCTCTTGAAATTACAGTAACAGAATACGGAGAACTCGGAAACAACGATGAGAATTACGAATTACTGATAAAGAGTAACCATTTAACCGGGATGGATATATTATTATTGGCAGCCGGACGGGAGGTTGTGATATATGTCTGACACGCTCAACGGCAAAGACAAAGACGAATTAACGCTGATAATCGAAAATCGTGAGATAGTCGTCGAGTCTGCAAAGTTCATGCGTACAATCGATACCTGCGCCGATGCTTTAACATGTATTTTCCCATGGATTCCAAATCTTGATCCCATCCTTGACGATATTATTAAACCGAATCATGCTTATCCGACTGCATTCGTATATCTTGGTGGCAAACTCCAAATGACGGGGATGTTATATAATGTGGATCAATCCCGAAGCATAGAAGGAACCGTCAAAGAACTCGAAATATTTACACAAACCGCAAATATGATCGATAGCACAGTCAGACCGCCGTTTGAAGAAAACAATATTGACCTGTATGAACGATGCGTTAATCAGGCACGGGAATTCGGAATACAGGTTGTCAAAGATGAAAATTTATATGTTGGCGGAAAATTCAGCAGGGTATCAGCGAAACAGACAGATTTATGTTTCAATCACCTTAAAGACTTGGCATGGCAAAGAGGATGTTTATTGTCCTGTACAGAATACGGAGAGCTTGAAATAATCCTGCCGAATGTAGACGGTCAGCCAGTAGGCACAATTGAAGAGCAGAATCCAGTAACAGAAGTTTACGAAGTCTCATTTAACGGACGTGCAAGATTTAATACTTATGAGGCGATTGTCAGCAGTTCGCGGAATGACAAGACCAAAGTCAAGCATCAGGCAATAGACGAATATGTCCCTGCAATACGATTTCTTACTTTCAGCGCAGATGAGAGTCTACCAGGTGAAGGCTTAAACGCCGCGTTATGGCGACGCAATAAATCAGCAGCTGATTCATTAAATATTCCATTTCCTGTAAATTCATGGTACGCACCGAATGGAACATTATGGAAACCAAATACAACAGTAACAGTCGTTTCAGACGCAATGAGTTTGGAAAAAGGCTTTACATTTTTAATCAGTCAGGTAGAGTTTAACTACAGTTCAGGCGGTGCGACGGCGTTGTTGAGTCTGAAACCGCCTTCGTTATATACTTTATCAGAGGAGATTATTGAACCGTGGAGATAAATAAATGATTTTAAATATAAATATAGACACAAAAGATTTACAAGGAAAAGGATTTGGATGTTATTTATCTAAGTCAGCAAAAAAAGGAGAGGCAAAAATTTCATTAGATTTAAATGCTGCTCTTTCTGCCTGTGCTAATGAAGATATGGTATTTAAAAAAGTATTTGGTGAAATTATTTTACATGAGATATTACATGCTATTGAAGATTTATTTGATAAATCATTTAATCATAAAAGAATTAACAATGCTATAAAAAAAGTACAGCAAGGATAAATAATGGAATTAGGCATTATTCGCGGCTATGAAATCCGCACAAACAAAGACGGCCCGCAGAATAAATTATTACTGCAAGTCGAAATGATTCCCGGTGACGTACGGACAGTCGAGTTCATGCCACAAGCGGGCGAAGATACCAACCCGGCAATCGGAAGCAGAGTATATGTCATCAGTGCAGCAGCCGGATATCAGATTGCAATATCAAGCACAGACGATTTAACACCCGAAGTTGACAGCGGGGAAAAAGAACTGTATAGCACAAACGGAAGCTCAAAACTGGCAAGACTGAAATTAAACCTTGATAGCGAAATAGAGCTAAACGGAAACGCAGATTATGCAGTAAGCTGGACAGACCTTGAATCTATATTACAGCAATTAGTTACAGATATAAATACAATATTTGTTACAGCCGCAGACGGCGCGGTATACGGAGGAGGATTGACAATTGATTTATCAGCAGCGAAAGTTGATAAGGTGAGGTTGCCATGATAAGCAGATTCAGCGGAGACCCAGCAGTCAAGCTAACCGAGTCAGGCGCACGTATGAAATTCCGCGGCGGACAGCCGGAAATGGATCAAGGTATTGATAATTACGTACAAATTTCCCTCTTTACCCGAAAGGGATGGTGGGGCAATACACTCCTTACCGATCCAAATCAGAAGATAGGGTCAGACTACGCAAAACCGGAGCCGGTAATTGACGTACAAACAATAAACACGAAAAGAGACAACGCCCGAACCGCATTAAAAGCAATGACAGATAGCAAGTTAGCAAGCAAGATCGATATAACCGTTACAAATCCGAGACTTGATTATATCAAGACCGACATAAAAATATATCCACCCGGACAGGACGTACAGGAATTATTGTTTTTGAAAAACGGAATAAATTGGATTTATCAGGCGACAAATCCGGCGTATGAAAGAATGGAGGATGTACAATAAATGTCATATCCCATACCAACCACTAAGCAATTATACGAAGCACATTTAAACCGGCTGGAAACTCAACTCGGTCAGGATGCTCCGATAAATGATCGTGCGTTTTTAATCGTCCTTGCGGCTACTGAGGCCGGAATGGATATAGGTCATTATAAATACGCAGCCGATAGAGCGCAGGCAAATCTTGTGCTAACCGCAGTTGGAGACGATCTTGACCGCATAGGACTTGACAATAACACACCGCGTAAACTCGCAGAAACAGTAGTACTTGAAGCAACACTCTCGGCAACAACCGGAACAGTAATCCCGGCCGCACGTGAATTTGTATCAGATACAAACGGACTTCGATATAAAACCGAAGCCGAAGTAACGGCGGCCGCAGGAGTAGCTACATTATCTTTGAGGTGCAAAGAATCCGGAACTGACGGAAACATGGAGAACGGCGAAACATTGTCCATATCCGCACAAATCGCAGGAGCTGAAACACAGGCAACGGTAACCGATACCACAACAACCGGAGCTGTTCAGGAAACCGATGCGAATTACAGGCCACGTGTATTATTTGCACAACGCGCAGTAACAGGCGGAGGCAACGCAAGCGACCATAAAATATGGAGCGAAGCAGTCAGCGGCGTTAAACGTGCTTTTCCTTATGCCGGACGTCCTGCTTATGCAGGCGCATCATATCCCGGAGACAGACTTGTATATATCGAATGTCAGACAAGCATTGATTCTGACGGAGTACCGCCTGCACCGCTTTTAGATCAGGTACGAGACGCAATCAATACCGACCAAGACACAGGATTAAGCCGTGCAACACTCGGTTTGACAGACACTACCTTATGGGTGGAACCGATAATCAGGACGCCTATATATGTACAGATTTCCGATCTTGACATAGATGCAGCACAGGAGGCGGCCTGTAAATCCGACATTGACGATGCACTCGATTTATATTTGAAAGGCATTGCACCTTTCGTTGACGGCGTTGATGCTGAACAGGAACGTATGGATACAATTACTAATGTGTCGATGAGCGATATAGTACAGGACGTTTTATTTAGTTATGGTGCAAACGCTCAAACAGTTGTTTTCGGACTTGTCGTCGGCGTATTTATACCGCTTTATTTCCTTAATCCGGGTGAACTGGCAAAGCTGGGAGGTGTCACGTATGTTTAGTAGAGACGTACTTGACAGCCTGTTTGCCGAAGGTGAATTCTGGACACCTGCCACCAATGATGATTATGATTTACTGCTTGAAGGAATCGCAGAGAATACCGAAGCTGTCAGACAGGATATGGAAGATTTGGGCAATCTGCGCAATCCGTGGAAAACTCCTATTCTTTCAGACCTTGAAAAAGAATACGCAGTCACACCATCAGCAACTGCAACCGAAGCACAAAGACGACAGAGATTAGCGGCCCAGATGTTCGCTAAAAATACGCTGCCAACTTATGACGTACTACAGGAAAAACTACAGTCAGCCGGATTTGACTGCTATGTATGGCCGAATGATCCCGTGACAGATCCCGCGGAATTTCTTGACGAAGCATTTCAGTTAACCTGCGGTGATATATTACCTTCTGGCAATGACGGTCAATGCGGAGAACCGGACGCCTTTTGCGCATGTATAGGCGGTGAACTATTAGTAAACGGAGAACAGTTCGAACAGCTGCCGAATTTTACAGTCCAGTGCGATGAAGCATTGGCACAATGCGGAGAACCGGACGCCCTTGCAGGTCAGTACGACAGTATACAGCTGATACCGATTGAATATGATATACCGACAGAAGCCGGATACTGGCCCTTGATTTTTTTTGTGGGGGGGGAGAGGGATGTTTATCCGAAGTATGGGACGGGTACTGATTATGCTGTTTATAAGATTACAATTCAGGCAGATGGTAAAATAATAGTTGGAGGTTATTTTACAGCTTATAATGGTACAAGTAGAAATAGTATAGCAAGATTAAATACAGACGGAAGTTCAGATGCAACGTTTGATCCCGGTACTGGTGTAATGGCTGGAATTTCAAATGGTGTTATAAGAGCAATTACAATTCAAGCAGACGGAAAAATTTTAATCGGTGGTGCATTTACAGCTTATAATGGTACAAGTAGAAATAGTATAGCAAGATTAAATACAGACGGAAGTTTAGATGCAACGTTTGATCCGGGTACTGGTGCTAATGATGTAATATGGGATATTGCAATTCAGACAGACGGTAAGATTGTAATTGGGGGACAATTCACCACATATAACGGTACTGGCAGAAACAGAATAGTACGCATAAACACAGATGGCAGTCTTGATGCAACGTTTAATCCGGGTACCGGAGCTAATCAGACTATATTAGCATTATCAATTCAAGGGGATGGAAAAATAATTGCAGGTGGTGTATTCACCACATATAACGGTACTGGCAGAAACAGAATAGTACGCATAAACACAGATGGAAGTCTTGATGCAACGTTTAATCCGGGTACCGGAGCTAATGATGAAGTTTATGCATTATCAATTCAAGGGGATGGAAAAATAATTGCAGGTGGTGCTTTCACTACATATAACGGTACTGGCAGAAACAGAATAGTACGCATAAACACAGATGGCAGTCTTGATGCAACGTTTAATTCGGGTACTTTATTTAGTTATGTGATTCAATCTGAAATTATTATTCAAGGAGATGGAAAAATAATTGCAGCCTCAAGTGATATAGAATTTATTAGACTGGAAAGTGATGGGAGTTTAGATACATCTTTTGATTCTGGTATAGGTACAAATGGAAATATATTAGCATTATCACTTCAAGCAGATGGGAATGTAATTATAGGTGGTCTATTTTCTTATTACAATGGCATATTAAGATATAACATCGTTCGCATTAACACCGATGGCTCAATCGACACCAATTTCAATTATGGCTTATCCATCGCATCAGCCTATATCCCAATAGAACGCCGTCTGGAATTCAGGCGATTGATTTTAAAATATAAACCGCTTCATACGTGGGCGGGTTTGATTGTGGTATATAGCTAAAAGATAGCAACAAGATAATAAACACGAGGTAGAAAACAATGATAAATTATTTAGCAAGTTTCACGAACACAGATGGAAATGCATTTCCCGATACAGAGGCGGTAAATGTTTCGGCTCCGGGTGCCGGAGATGGTACGGAATTCGTTGCCTTAATGGTAAACGATATTTGGGGACGTGCACAGGCTCTTATGGATTATGCTGGATTGACACCAGACGGTGTTCAGGAAGCGCCGGGGACTGCTCAATTTATTGAGGCGTTGTGTAAAGGATTTGTAGAAGGGCCGGGAATTGGTAAAATCTATTGGAAAAATGATACTCCTGCAGCTCATGGCGACAGATTATTATTATTACAGGGACAGGTAATCACAATTGCAGATTATGCCGAACTTGTAGATGCTACTTATATCGGAGACGGTAATAACGCTGATACTGATTATACTGGCTTTTACAAGACTTCCGATGCAGGCGGTACTACACGATCAACTTCAGGCGCTTATTTCGTACTTCCTGATACTCGCGGATTGTCACTTAAAAATATCGGAGACGCTGTTATAAACGCACGAACGAAAACAGGTCCGGCAAAGTTGACTGAATTGCAGGAAGATCAGATGCAGGGATGGCAATTAGGGGCAACAGAAGACGGATCTGGGGCAAGAAATTATTGGGGAGCGACGTCAAGCCGTGATTATGTTGCACAAACAGTTATTGGTGCTAACAATACCGTAATGACATTAAGAACAGACAATCAAGGCGTCACAAGAAAAGTGTCAGCGCAATCGGATGGTACAAACGGTACCCCACGAACAGGCGCAAATACCCGTGACAGCGTAATCGGTACGAATTTCGGGATAACATACTAAGAGGAAAAACCATGAAAACCATAATAATACAAAACATAGACGGATATGACGTAATTACATCCCTTTCGGAAGCTGGTGGATTTATCGATCCGGTTGAGACGCGGAAAGCGATCGAGAGCAAGATCAAGGAAACGGAAACTGTAAAACGTGTCGAGGCTATTCATAAACAAATGAATGATCTTGCAAGACAGGGAACAAAGCTGAAATCGGAAGTTAAAGAACTGCTTAAACTCGGCAAGAAGAACGAAGCTAATCAGGCATATCAGAAATCGAATGAAAAGTATGCAGAGATGAAAGCCTTTGAACCGGAATTAAAAAGTCTGTTTCTGAAGATGAAGGAAGAATACAAAGAGCTCATGATCAGCAATGCCGTATATTTCCAGCCGAAACCGGGCGAGGAATTTGTTGAAGATGTCGAAGCTGAAGAAATCAAGGCATTGCTTGCGGAAGCTATTCCGAATGGACAGCTTGTCACGAAGGATAAAAAGAAGATTGTTGATAATAGAGGAAAAGAATATTGGCAGAAATCAGCTGGCAAATGGCATCAATCATGGATTGATAAAATAGGGTTAAAACCTAATGAAGCAATGATATATATTAACGACCTTACAGAATCACAGCGTAAAGAGATATCATTACAGCTTGAAACAGAGAGGATAAGCAAAATGTCGAAGGCTGATAAAGCAAAAGAGAAAGAACAGAGAGAATCAGGATTGAGAAATCAGGCAGTACAGATGCGGAATGAGTTGGAAATATCGAATGATAAAGACGCATTAAAGAAAGCTCAGGAATGGTTAGCTGCAGAATTAACTAAGCTGGATGAGGTTTATAAGTAGAAGGTTAGGCCGGATTAACCGGCCTATGGCTATTCGATACAATCTTTTATTTCTTCTTCTAATTCAGATAAAGTAGAACCTTCAGCATATTGGAAACTTGAACCTTCGTTCCCAATAGCTACCCAAAATCTTCTACTATCATCTTTTCCGCCACTATCTTTAAATATATCACAATTATATTTTTTCATTAACCGTTTAGATGTCATCTTTAATACTCCCACACTTCTTCAATATCGCCGGATACAAAATGAGACGTAATTCCGGTTAAAAAATTATGTCGGTATACGTTATCCTCAAAAATGAAATACAGATAATCGTCTATGATTTTTGGTTTAAGCGTGTTCAGGAACAGCAAGCCTGTTTCGGTTGTGCCGTCTGCTATGTAAATATCAATGTACTTCTTGACCTGGTTGACGCTTGGTATATATCGCAGGACTTCGCCGGTTGCGCATTGTATCCAGTATAGCACTGTTTCGCCGTTCTCAAATCTCGTTCCAGCTGATATGATCATGTTTCCAACTTTCTTATAGTCTGCCATTGCAAGTCCGTTTTCAACAAGTATTTCGCCGTTCCACGAATAACCATTTTGACTGTACCATATATCGCCGGATTTCTGCCACTGTTTGGCACCGTTGAAAAAGTTAGTAGAGAACCATGCCATAACGCCATTTATCATGCAGCGTTTATTTACAAGATCATAATCATATATTGCAAGCCCGGACTCGGTTACTACTCTGACTTCATCTTTTGTGCCGTTCAGGTGATACCACCTTGTAGTCGGTATTTGTCCGTAGATGTCATTTTCAAGAGTAATTATTTTTTCGAGTACATACTGATTCTGTCTCCAGTTGCCGTACTCTATTGTATTGCAATATATCTTTGTATAAGGTTTCGGCAACGCTCCTGCCTGCATGGCTTCATCTGGGGATATATTTTCAACTATCCATATATTTGAGTCCTGAAGGGTAATTGATTTTGATTTCGTGTATACTGTGCCTTCTGTAATTGATATATAATCCGGTGTCGTAACTAACGCTCTGCTTTCTTCAGTGTATCCGAGGTCATCGAGTTTATATAGTACATTATCACAGCTATAGTTTTTTGACTTTGCGCGTTCAACCTTGCCGGTGTTCCATGTCCAGAGATACAGACCGTCATAGAATTTTAGACTGTCTGCGGTCTTGATTGCAACTATCGGATCAGATGTAATTATTTCAGGTTCTTCAGTATCGGGATCTTCCGGTATTATTTCCGGCTCATCAGGCAGTATAATTGGTGGGTCTTCCTGTTCATCTGATACAACAACTTGCGGGGCCGGATTGTCTGAACAGCCTGCACACAGCAATACCACTCCGCCCCA